>CAZGUR010000023.1:0-20031 GCA_964529295.1 uncultured Rikenellaceae bacterium
CCTTATGTACAAATTCGCTGACAGGTCATTCAAATACGGAAGGGAATATGGCCTGAGCTGGAGACTTAATTTTCATTTTTAATCGTACATAAATCTGTTGATTTACATAGAGAATTGAAAACCGGAATGATCTATAGAGAAAATTTATGAAAGGTGTAATCCTTTACAGTGTCATTCTTATTATGACGACAGTGTCATGCACCAAGGTTATCGACATTGATTTCCCGGTGCACGAATCAAAGCCTGTTGTTAATTCCTTTATAGGTATGGACAGTATAATCCAGGTACACGTCAATACGAGTGTCCCGGTACTTGAGCCTGATACAATCTTCCCCGAAGATGCACTGGTATTACTGCATAAGGATAATGATCCACGGGATACCCTGACCTTTCAGAATAACAGGTATATTTCTGATTACACCGGTGAAGAGGGATGTGAATACGCCGTCAAAGTGTTGATCCCCGGTTACGATACGGTATTTTCAGAAACGAAAGTTCCTGAAAGACCGCAGATCCATAATCTTTCACATAAGCATGATATCATTATCGATCAGGACAGGATCCATTACTCACAATTGAAGTTTACCATCAGGGATAGTGACCCGGAGGTAAATTATTACGAGTTTGACATTATCGAAAAATATTCGTCTGGATATACCCCGGAAGATACAACTTACGGTTTTACATGGCTGGGTAATAATGTGGATCCTGTTCTTGAGGATGAGGGTTTGCTGGATTATAATCCGCCAACAATGGTTTTTACGGACCGGCTTTTCAACGGGTCTGATTATACTATGACAATAAATTATACCAGTCCCAATAACCATACTGATATCTACGACGTGATTCTAACATTCAATTCAGTCAGCAGTGATTACTACTACTATAAAAGGAAACTGGCCATATTCACTTCTACTCTTTATGCAGACATATTTTTCGGCGGACCCGAACCGGTTGAGCTTTACTCCAATATAAAAGGGGGATACGGCATTTTTGCCTCTTATTCATCCTCTGAGTATATAATACATGTGAACGAGGAAGAATGAAGTGTAAAATGATAATACTAGCTTTATCATTTCTTTCTGTCTTAAAGATGGAAGCCCAGACAACTATATCCGGTTTTATTACTGACTGCGAAACCGGCGAAGCCCTTATTGGAGCACATATTTACGACAGGAACTCCCTGTCAGGTACTTTATCCAATGAATACGGGTATTACAGTTTAAGTATACAGGGCAATGATTCAATCAGCTTGGTTTATTCGTTTACAGGTTACGGCGATTCCCTGATAGTTCTTACCGGGAGAAGAGATCACAGGATTGATATGCCTCTTGCACCGGGCATTGAAGTGGGGGAGGTACAAGTAGAGGGACGGCCGGTAAGGGATCATATGCCTCCTGAAAATATCAGTCTCCCTCCGAAGGATGTAAAGCATCTGCCATCACTTGGAGGGGAATTTGATCTAATGAAAGCCTTCCAGCTGATGCCGGGTATACAATCCGGGAATGAAGGCAGCAGTGGCCTGCATGTCAGGGGAGGGAGCCCTGACCAGAACCTCATACTGCTCGATGGAGTACCCCTCTATTATGTTAATCACCTTGGGGGCTTTATATCGGTTTTTAATCCTGATGCAATAAACAGTGCAAACCTCATAAAGGGTGCCTTCCCTGCAAAATACGGGATGCGGCTTTCTTCAATCCTTGATCTCAGGATGAAGGAGGGTAACCGGAAGGATTTCGGTGTTAACGGCACCATCGGGCTTGTCTCGTCAAAAATATCAGTCGAGGGCCCCATCAAAAAAGATACTTCCTCATTTATTATATCAGCCCGCAGGTTTCTGTATGACCTTTTTTCCCGACCACTCTCAAAATACATTTTAACAGACGGGTATTCAATGGGCTATACTTTTTACGACCTTAATGGTAAAGCAAATTACAAAATTTCCGATCGCGACAGATTATATATTAGCTGGTATTCAGGTGATGATAAATCAATTCTGAAATATAAGGACCCGCAGGTAAAAACTGATAAATCAAAAGGCATTATTAAATGGGGCAACCTCCTGGCATCTCTCAGGTGGAATCATGTATACAACAAAAAGTTATTCAGCAATTTAAGTATTAACTACACCAGGTTCAGGTTTTCCACACTTGTCTCTTATGAACAGCTTATCCTGGATGATCTTTTTAATTATGAGAGTGAGATTTCATCATCAATACATGACCTTTCAGCAAAGCTTGAATATCAGTACTACCCTGCAGATTTTCTTTCGCTTGAGTTTGGCAGTTCGGGTACTTACCATATGTTCAGGCCTTCTGTAAACTCTTTCAAGCAGGTTGAGGGAGGAGTTATTATCGTCGATAGTGTCCTAAACAGCAATAATGTTTCAGCATGGGAGCAGTCGGTTTATCTTGATACCGAAACAAAAATATCCGGCGCAGGTATTTTATCAGCCGGCTTAAGGGCTAATGCTTATTTTGTTGAAGGAAAAGAATATATTGGCATTGACCCGCGTTTGAGTTTTGAGCTGTATGCCGGTCCCCGTACAAGCCTGTCAGCTTCATATACCGGTATGATGCAGTCCGTACACAGGCTCAGTACATCCTCCGTTGGTTTTCCTGTTGACCTCTGGATGCCTTCAACCGCCAGGGTAAAGCCTTCGTTATCATCTCAATGGACAGCAGGCATATCCCATATGTTTAACAGGGAAAACTTTTCTTTGTCGCTTGACTGGTACTCAAAAAGGATGAATAACCTTATGGTGTATAAGGAAGGCGCTGTTATAATGGGGGCTTCAGGCAACTGGGAAGACCTTGTCGAAAAAGATGGCACCGGTAAATCATATGGAGTGGAGGTACTTTTAAGAAAAGAGAAAGGAAACACCAGGGGATGGATCTCCTATACTTATTCCAGGACCACCAGGCAGTTTGCAAACCTGAACGGAGGCGAACCGTTTCCCTACAAATTTGACAGGAGGCATGATATCAGCATTGTCTTAATGCATAAGTTCAACGAAAACATTGATATGTCAACCACCTGGGTTTACGGTACGGGAAATGCCATTACACTTCCCTCAGGACAATACGATATTGATTTTGACCCGGCTTCAAGGGTGGATATTGCATATATTTACGGATCAAGGAACGGGTTCAGGATGAAGCCCTACCACCGCCTTGACCTGGCTGTTAATTTCAGGAAAGAAAAGAAATGGGGAGAAAGGGTATGGAATATCAGCATTTATAATGCTTATAACAGGCAGAACCCTTTCTTCTATTTCATTGATACGGAATGGAACCGGAACGACTCAGACGAATGGTCCACCACCCAGGTAATGAAACAACAGAGCTTATTCCCCATAATCCCTTCTGTCAGTTACAGTTTTAGATTCTGATTAACCTGCCGTTGCGTATAATGCGTAAGGCAGAAGAGTCAGCCTCACGGACTGATAGATTTTCAGTCTCACCGCCTAATGCCACTGTTGCCTGGAGAAGATATCCGGTACAACTGCGATTACAAATGTTTATTTTGTTGTTTTATTATATCCTCCAGAATTGATTCAACATTCTCTTTCTTAACTATCTGCAGTCCTACCCTTTCAACTGAGATCCCTTTTTTCAATTTAAAATCATAGGCAGGCATGTCATTATCCAGACTTGATTCAAAGCATCGGAAATCTATATGATCTGATTGTGAAATATCTTCAGCCACTTCAAGGATATGTGAAGAAATAAAGAACAGACATCCTTTAATCTCAGATAATTTAGTGATGATTAGCTTTGTTGCTTCATAAGCATCTTTCACATTTGTTCCTCTGAAAAGCTCATCCAATATTACCACCATATTTTTGTTTGACCCGATTTCAACTGCCATTTCTTTGACTCTTTTAACTTCACCGTAAAAATGGCTTAAGCCCTGATTCAGACTGTCTGATAAATTAATTGTTGTGAAAAGGCCGTTGAAAAAAGATATTTTAGCTCTTTGTGCAGGAAGCGGTAAGCCGAGATGGGAAAAATAAACCAATGCAGCTATTGTCTTTAAAAAGGTTGATTTCCCGGACATATTAGGCCCGGTAAGAAAACAAAAATGATTCCCGGAATTGAAACTAAAGCTGTTTTTTACCGGATTCTCCAGAAAAGGATGAAAACAACCGGTAACATCAATAAGCGGACCTTTATCCGGAATAAATTCAGGGAGAGAATATTTATCTTTCTTAACCAGGCTGCTCAATGATTGAAGAACATCAATGTGATATACCAGATCAAGAAATTTCCTCACTTCAACCAGATGCATCCCCCTGAAGAAATAATCCAATTTATTGATTACATACGGCTTCATCTGATTGGATGCGGGAGGAGGATTATCAATATATGAATTGATACTTTTCTCCGAGATAAAATCGACAGCAAAATCAAATTCATTTATAATTGATTTGGGAGCACCAGACAGGGCTAAGCCCGGAAAAAAATCTTTAAAGTCTTTAAACAGGTGGAGCAGGCTGAAAATTCCCTGGGAGATAACATAATAGTCATTATCAGGTTTAAGCAGACTTAAGAATTTATCTCTTGCCGCATCAATGATATTCCCCTTTAACGGTATTCTGCGGTTTCCCAGATAGTATTCAATAAAATCTATTTGCCTTCGCTTAAGTTTTATGAACGATCCGGCAGTAACGAAAAAGTTGATTTCTGCTTTCCTGTTTTCAAGATAATCTACATCTGATACGGGATTACTAATTATTTTATAAAGGTACTCCCGGCCACCTATTGTTGTGGTCCTGTTGTAGTGATTAAAAAGAGAAGGACTATTTCCATCTCTGTGAAATAATTCAAGATCAGACTTTGTTTGATTATCTATTCTAAAAGACGCCATTATTGCTTATGCGGAAATACATAAAGTTAATACTTTTTGGAATAACATACCACGTACAAAGTTATAGGTGATTTGCGTATGGGATTTGTTGCGCAAACAGATCGAAACCAATAATTACCAATACCTGTTGTTATCAGCTTTAATTCTTTACCAGCTCATCCAGTTTGTTATAAAAATCATCAGATTCTCCAACAAATTTTGCCAGTATCTTTCTGTCTTTATCAAGTATGATTTTCGTTGGATATCCCTGTATCCCATACATTACTGACACATCTTTATCAATACTGTCATCGTTGATTACATGAATCCAATCCAGTTCATTTTCTTCAACTGATTTTTTCCACTCATCCCCGGTGTCGTTACAGGCAATACCGACAATTTCTATCTGGTTTTCATATTTATTGTTATACTCTTTCATTTTTGGAAAGCCTTTTATACACCAGCCACACCAGCTCCCCCAGAAATCAAGAACAATAATCTTATCTTCTATTGAACTGAGTGTAAACTCAGATCCGGAAAGTGACTGTAAAGTAAAATCCGGAGCAGTTTCCCCTTCCACAATATTTTTCTCCGCCTCTCTTACCTTTACATATTTTCGATATCTCAGGTACTGATTATCAAGCATATCCTTAAATATTCCATCGGATATTTCCGGACTCAGATTCCCGTAATATTTTCCCAGTGTATCAAGTCTTTGCCTGGTAAGATAATAAGCCGTCAGTTCCTTATCCCAATTATTTTTGATAAACTCCAGTTGTTTCTTTTGTTCAATGCTGTTAATTTCATTACGCTGCTTGAAAAGATCATTAATTACTTCATTATCTGCATTATTTGACATAAGTGTGTCAAGTTGTAATTCAATCTTTGCTGCCCGCGACATTTCTTCAATATATTCGTCTCTCAGCTGGCTGTATTGTTGATTAAAATCAGAACCTTTAGCCTTATATTCAATATAATAATCGTGAAGCTTTCCCTCTACAGTAATACGGTCTGCCGGCTTTAACATCAGAAGGATGTATTTATGTCTCGGAAAATAATGCGAACCATCAACTCTTTCAAAACCACCTTTCTTTGGAAAAAAGAAAGCTAAAACTGGTTCATTACCTGCCAGATCAAAAGTAAAGTTATCATTAACTGAAATGACAGTATCCTTATAAGGCTCATTCATTTCAGAAAACCGGGAAACAGGCGCATATTCAACAATAACAGTATCATTCCCGAGTCCCTCTATTTCCGCGGTTAAATTATGTTTCTGTCCGCATGATGTAACTATTACTCCTAAAACAAGGATGATGATAAAATTTTTTATCTGATCCATTATTTGATTTTTTTAGTTTATTACTTCTGATCAGGTAATTATAGTTTCTAATAAACAAAGTTTATTATAAGACTGCAATATTTGCTCCAGGATTGTTTCATTAAATCTCGATAATCATCACCGACTAATGCCCCTGCTGCCTGGAGATACTGATAAGCTTTTCAGCAAAAAGAAGGATAAAAAGACAGATAAAGATAATAGCTGTGTATACAAAAGTACCGGGCAGATTTTCAACAGTTGATATGCCGGGAGAGGAAGAAACCAGGACAAGTGCTATCCCGGATACCAGGCCGAGGATGAAAAACAACCAGGACAACCTGATATTCCTGAGTAATGAACTTCTCTTTTCCTGCTCTGATCGTATCTCAGCCATCAGCTCATCCTCAAAATCATTAAAAGGCATCTCCATGTTGCCGTCTGACAGCAGTTCCCTGAAATATTTATCGTGGTTATTATTCTTTTCCATCAGTATAGAGTTTTCTTTTCCGTTGATAATAGCAGCTTAAGCTCCTGATACATACTTTTGCGTCCGCGGTGCAGCAACACTTTTATATTTGACACGGTCCACCCAGTCAGTTCCCCTATTTCTTCAAGTGAATTTTCCTGCATATAAAAGAGTGTCAGTGCCAGTGCCTCATTTAAGGGTACATTCTTCATAGCTTTTTCGATATAATACTGCCGCTCTTCCTGGCCCAGGGTATCCCGGATATTTGCATGATCCCCTTCCGGCACACCGGTGCTGTCCACCCCCGCTGGTCTTTCCTTCTTTAATCCTGCTGATAGTTTTAAAGATTCGTTAATGACGATACGAAAAAACCAGGTGGGGAATTTTGACCTGCCCCTGAATTTATCCAGCTTACGGAAGGCGATTATATAGGCTTCCTGCACTGCATCGCGGGCATCAAACTCATTTTTCAGCACAGACAGGGCCATGGTGTATGCCCTGTCTTTATACTGGTGAACAAGATATCTGAAAGCATCAATGTCGCCATCCAACACTTTTTTAATATACAGTTCATCCATTCACTTATTCCTTATTCTTCCTGTCAACAAAATGTGCAATGATCATTGATATACCACCGAAAATCAATCCGGAGACTACCATCAGCAACAGAATGGCGTCCCTGATGAAGGATTTTTCAGGGGCCGCGAAGAGGATTATTATAACAAGCAACACCCCTATACTAACCCCGGTGATAACAATACCAATCTTCAGCCAGGGAAACTTTTTCTCCCTGAAGGCATCGGGTGCATCCGTGCCTTTCTCTATAAGGGCCAGCCTCTCTTTGTTACGGGCCCTGATATAATAAATATACGAAAGTGTGATGGCTGCAAAGAAAGCTATCCATGGCAGCGCTCTGAAAAGGTAATTAAGGCTCATATTAATAGATTTTTTGGTTACAACTACATATTAGATATGATGAGCCGTAAAAAGGTTACAGGCGCTGTTACCCTTAGCTGTTTAATATGCCTGCCGGTGGAGGACAGCCGTCACAGGACAGCTTACTCAAACTCCTTTGGCACGCCACATATTATCTTCAGCTCCTTATCGGCTGATTTGTTCCTGTACTGGTGCTTTTCATCGGGTTCAACAAGGGCAAAATCGCCTTCTTTCAGCGCACGCTCCTCCCCGGCTTCATTAACCAGGGCGCCCTGTCCTTCTATTATATAGTTCATATGTTCATAGGGATGACGGTGGTAGGGAGTGTGTCCGCCCGGCTTTACCGTAAACACCCTGTATGAATAAACGGGGGCTCCGTCCTTGCTGCCCAGTGGTATCTGCTTAAAGGCACCCTCAGCACCTTCCATTTTAACTTCGCTCTTTTCAACCTTATCAAGTGATATAATCTTCATAGCTGTGCATTTTTTTATTTGCAATAAAAATATAAAAATTACCGCTTATAATGGACCGATCATGCTACTTATCAGCTATAAACTCATCCAGGTAGTTAACATTGCCTATGACCCCCAGCCTGCCTTCAGCCCCTGATGCTATACCTACAAGATAGCCATTCGCATCAATCACGGGTGAACCGCTGCGCCCGGCGGGATCAAAATTTTCTGTAATTGTGTTAACATAATAATAGGGTCCGGCATTCCTGAACACCTGCATCTTAACCAGTGAAGGCAATCCTTCATTTTGCCGGTAGGGCCACCCGATGGAATAGATTATTTCATTTTTCTGCAATGGCTCATGCCTTATCTTCAGGGGTGTGAATCCTGCAGGTATATCCTGAACATCAAATAGCAGCCAGTCGCGAACTTTAAGGGTATTGAAGGCATCAACCGCCTCATCACTGTTTTTGTTTATCAGTTCACCGAATAGCATATGCCTGTCCTTATCCCCCTTCGGATATGCTCTCCATTCCACAAAGTTGTCTCCAAGGTCGATAACCGCTAATTCCTCATGAGCGAAGACAAGGAATATATGCTTGCATGTAATACCCAGGGTATCAGTGCCTGTGTCAACAAGGAATGAATTTCCCATACCTTCATAGGTAGTGTCCCTGAACATAATATCATTTGTAAATACTATGTCAGGCCATTCAGAAACCGGTCTGGAGGCCCATTCCTCCTTTTCAGTCTCCTCTTTGCTATCACTGCATGATGTTAAAAGTGAAAGTGATAACAGAATTAAAACAATATTCCTCATAGCTCTGTTATTCAATAATTCTGTAAGAAATCCAAAGATATTAAAATCCAACTATTCTCTTAAGCTTGCTCATGTGAATTAACCCGGCTTTCGCGGGCACTTATAATATTTTGTTTTAGACACTATTATGACTAATTTTGATGACCGTTTTTTTGATCTGATAAAGATATTATATGGGTGATAAAAAGAAGCTCAGGCCTTATGGCGACAAACAGAAACAGTTTGACAGGCGTTATCTCAGGATGGCTGCTATCTGGGCTGAAAATTCATACTGCCGGAGAAGGAAGGTAGGCGCACTCATTGTTAAGGGCAAAATGATCATATCCGACGGATATAACGGTACACCCGCCGGCTTTGAGAATATCTGTGAGGATGAAAACGACAAAACCAAAGCCTATGTGCTGCATGCTGAAGCCAATGCTATAACCAAGGTGGCAAAATCAAATAACTCAAGTGAGAATTCCACCCTGTATGTTACAACCTCGCCATGCATGGAATGCAGTAAGCTGATAATACAATCAGGGATCAGGAGGGTTGTCTTCAGCGACAGGTACAGGATATCTGACGGCCTTGAGCTTCTGAAAAGAGCAGGTATTGAGCTTATTTACGTTGACCTTGAAAAAGATGAATATGAAATACAATAACAGTCCCAGGAATATAATACTGCCCCTGGTAATAGCAGTATCAGTCATAGCAGGTGTGCTTATCGGCATATGGATGCCGGGCAGAACATCCCACCCGCCACTATCGGTTAAACCCCGTACAGACAAGATAAGCAGGATACTCAATTATGTTGAAGCTAACTATGTTGATTCAGTAGACCGCAATAAGATAGTGGAAGCGGCTATCCCTGTGATGCTCCACGAACTGGATCCACATTCTGTTTATATCCCCGCAAAAGATCTGACCGCTTCCAATGAACAGCTGCAGGGTAACTTTGAAGGTATTGGCATTTCGTTTAACATGCTGACAGATACAGTACTGATAATAAGCACAATACCAGGCGGGCCGTCAGAGAAGGCAGGCGTGCTGGCCGGTGATAAAATAATTTATGTAGGCGATTCACTGATAGCCGGACAGGGTATTTTTGACGAAAAGATAATAGGAATGCTCAAAGGACCGCGGGGTACGGAGGTGGAGATAAGAGTACTCAGAAAAGGGGTTGATGAGCTTATCCCCTTTACACTCACAAGGGATAAGATACCCATATATTCGGTTGACGTATCATATATGGTTGATGACACAACCGGTTTTATAAAGATCAACAGGTTTTCCATGACCACCTATGAGGAATTTATTAAAGCCGTTGCAGAGCTAAAGGCTGAAGGCATGGAGAAGCTGATTATGGACCTCAGGGGCAATGTAGGTGGTGTTATGGAACCTGCTATCAGAATCTCAGAGGCCTTCCTTCCCGAAAGCAGGCTTATCGTTTACACCGAAGGGCGGGCACGGTCCAGGGAGGAATACCGCTCAGGCACTGACGGGCCTTTTATGGATACTGAACTGGTAATACTGATTGACGAGTGGAGTGCTTCGGCCAGCGAGATCGTTGCCGGGGCTATACAGGATAATGACAGGGGAACAATAATAGGCAGGCGCTCATTCGGGAAAGGGCTGGTACAGGAACCGGTGATGTTTAACGACCGCTCAGCCATGAGGCTTACCGTAGCCAGGTATTACACCCCATCAGGCCGCTCAATCCAGAAACCATATGAAAACGGTTATGACGACTATATTGCCGACCTGAATGAGAGATTTATGCGGGGTGAGCATCAGAATGCCGACAGTATACATTTTGATAATATCCGGAAATATGAGACCAAAGGTGGAAGAACCGTTTATGGCGGAGGTGGTATTATGCCTGATATCTTCGTACCGGCGGACACAACGGGTCTGTCAATGTATTTTGCACAAGTCCGAAACAGCGGACTGATATACAGGTATTCACTCAGATATACCGAATCGCACAGGGAAGAACTGAGCAGATTCAGCACAGCCACTGAAATAAGTAATTACCTTGAAAAACAGTCAGTGCTGGATAAGTTTATTGAGTTTGCATCTGAGAATGGTGTGCAGCCTGTACAGGATGACCTGTATGAGTCAGGCGAAATCATAAACCTTCAGATAAAAGCCTATATAGCGAGGAATATGCTTGATAATAAAGGCTTTTACCCTATATGGCAGCAACTGGACAGAACATTGCAGAAAGCCATTGAGCATCCTGGACTGGAAATATGAACCTGAATCCCGCGAGCGCATTGGCTTTGCCGAGCTCGCAGGCTCGGTTCCCCGCTGCTTGCGGCGGGGTAAGCGAGCACCATTGGGATAATTTATGGATTGCTCAGGAGTCAGCCTCCGGCTGTCGACGGTAAAAATCCATTATTGCTGCCTGCGATTTCTCTCTCTCCTCAACAAAACCCAGGTGTCCCGATCGTTCAAGAACCAGCAGCTCTGCATTATGAGCAAGCCTGATACGGCTTTTCATTTCTTCGAAGGGAATATAATTATCATACCTTCCAAGTATCAGCAGTAAAGGGATATCCCCCTTTTCCAGCAGCTCATGCCTTGAAGGCCTGTGTATCATTCCGTTAAGCACTGCTATTATCCCCTCAGCAGGGATATCCGAGGCTATCTCCTTATGTCGTTCCAGCTCTTCACTGAACCTGCCGGTATTAAAATCCGCAAACATCCTCGGTATGTTTACCGGGTAAATAAGATCCTTCTTGCCCGACTGTACAACCCTAATCTCTCTCTTCCTGTTTCCTGTTATCTCATCCGTATCTGCATAAGGATGCGAATGGAAGAGGCAGTAAGCACGAAGAAAGAAAGGGTGTTTTTCCAAAAAGGCCAGTGTAACGTAACCACCCATTGAATGGCCAACCATCATAGACGGGCCAATGTTTTCATGATCAATAACAGCCTTAACCGCATCAGCCATAAATTCCATGCTGTGCTCATTGCCGCTGACTGATGAGTGTCCATGACCGGGCAGGTCAATAGCAATCACCCGGTACCTCTGTGCCAGTCCGGGTACAAAATCATCCCATACCTCCGATGACTCCAGGTATCCGTGAAGTAATATTATAGCATCACCTGTCCCCTTATCGTTGTATGCTATATTTACATCCCTGTGTTTAATGCTTTTCTTCATATCAACTAACAGTATTTACAGCTTACCATTTGTGGAACAACACTGTTTAAAAACATTTTGAATATTATCATTTTTTATTAGTACACTAAAAAGAATTAAAATATATTTGTGAGTATTGTACAAAGTTAATCTAAAAACCATCTTTTCATATGAATAAAGTAATCGCCTCGTCCATATCGAAGAAATTTGTTATGGCTCTGGCGGGATTGTTCCTTCTGGCCTTCCTGCCTGTGCACCTTGGAATAAACTTTATGTTATTGAACCCTGACCCTGAACCGTTTAATTCAGCTGCCCATTTTATGGCCAGCTTCGCACTTATAAAGGTAGTTGAGATAATACTGATGCTGGCAATATTAATACATATTATCTATGGTATCATAGTACAGATACAGAACTGGTTTGCAAGACCTGCAAGGTATAAATCAGGCAACAAAGCCGAAACATCTTTCTTTTCAAAGTTTATGATATGGACCGGAGGTACTATCTTCATATTCCTGATCATACACTTTATAAATTTCTATTTCATGAAAATAGGACTTGTTGAGGGCGACCCGGAAAACTTCTACTCAGTGGCTTATCAGCTGTTTACAATACCGGGATATGTTATTCTTTACTGGATATGTTTTATAGGCCTGGGCTTTCATCTTTATCATGCCTTCTCATCGGCATTCCAGACACTTGGCTTAAACCACAGGATATGGACGCCCGTCGTTAATGTTGTGGCCGTATTTTATGCAATCCTGATACCTGCCGGATTTGCATCTATACCCTTAATTATCTGGCTGTTTAAATAATCAGAAAAATCAGAAAACCTATTAAAATGGCAAAATTGGACTCAAAAATACCGGAAGGACCATTAACAGAGAAATGGACAAAATATAAAAATACTGCTAAACTCGTTAATGCTGCCAACAGAAAGAAACTTGATGTTATTGTTGTTGGAACCGGACTTGCCGGTGCTTCAGCTGCCTCGGCTCTTGGAGAGCTTGGCTATAATGTTAAGAATTTCTGTTACCAGGATTCCCCCAGGAGGGCCCATTCAGTTGCAGCACAGGGTGGTATCAATGCTGCCAAGAACTATAAGAATGACGGCGACAGCGTTTACCGCCTGTTCTATGATATGATTAAGGGAGGCGACTACAGGGCGCGCGAAGCCAACGTCTACCGGGCAGCCGAGGTGAGCAATGGTGTTATTGACCATTTTACAGCCATTGGAGTGCCATTTGCACGGGATTATGGCGGCAATCTCGATAACCGCTCATTCGGAGGAGTGCAGGTATCACGTACCTTTTATGCCAAGGGACAGACAGGCCAGCAGTGCCTGCTCGGAACATATTCATCCCTAAACAGGCAGATCAACAAAGGCACTGTGGTGATGTACCCACGCAGAGAGATGCTGGAGCTTGTTGTGGTAGAAGGAAAAGCGAGGGGTATAATAGCCAGGAACCTTATTACAGGAGAGCTGGAAAGACACTCTGCCCATGCAGTTGTACTTGCTACCGGTGGCTACGGCACTATCTATTACCTGTCAACCCTGGCCGTTCACTCCAACGCTTCGGCAGCGTGGAAAGCTCATAAAAAGGGAGCACTGTTTGCCAATCCTAGTTTTGTACAGATCCACCCCACCAGCATACCCCAGCTCAATGATTACCAGTCCAAGCTGACACTTATGTCGGAATCCCTTCGTAACGACGGACGCATATGGGTGCCTAAAGCAAAAGGGGATAAGCGGAAAGCATCTGATATACCTGATGAGGAACGCGACTATTACCTTGAAAGAAGATACCCGGCATTCGGCAACCTGGTTCCAAGGGATGTGGCCTCCAGGGCAGCAAAGGAAAGATGTGATGCAGGATATGGCGTGGGGGACACGGGACTGGCTGTCTACCTCGACTTCAGGGATGCCATTAATAAGCAGGGTAAAAAAGCTATTGAGAACAAGTACGGCAACCTTTTTGAATTGTATAGTATAATCACGGGTGAGGACCCGTATAGCCAGCCCATGAGGATCTACCCTGCAGGGCATTACACAATGGGCGGCCTGTGGGTCGATTACGAACTGATGACAACCGTACCCGGACTTTTTGCCATTGGTGAAGCTAACTTCTCAGACCATGGAGCCAACAGGCTGGGTGCCAGTTCGCTGATGCAAGCTTGCGGCGATGGGTATTTTATCCTGCCCTACACCATAGGCAACTTCCTGGCAGATGAGATACACACAGCCCGAATAGATACAGAAATTAAAGAGTTTGAAGAAGCAGAAAAAGATGTGAAGGAAAGGATAGAAAAGCTGCTCTCCATCAAAGGCAAACAGACAGCAGCATCATTCCATAAAAGGCTGGGCAAGATAATGTGGGATCATTGCGGTATGACAAGGAACGAAGAAGGACTTAAAAAAGCATTTGAACTGGTGGAGGAACTGAAAAAAGAGTTCTGGTCAGACCTGGTAGTACCCGGCACAGGAGATGAACTGAATATGGAGCTGGAGAAGGCAGGAAGGGTGGCCGACAGCCTGGAGCAGGCAGAGCTGCTTATCAATGATGCCCTCAACAGGAAGGAGTCATGCGGGGCCCACTTCAGGGAAGAGTACCAGACACCGGAGGGAGAAGCCATGAGGGATGATGAAAACTATAAGTTCGTAGCTGCCTGGGAGTATTCAGGCGATACCGCAAAACCAAAATTCCACAAGGAAGACCTGGTATTCGAAGAAGTAGAAGTAAAAGTAAGGAGTTATAAATAATCTGTCATTTTTTTTGAATTCAAACTAATCAGCATATGAACGTTAAACTAAAGATATGGCGCCAGGAGAATGCTCAGAGTAAAGGAGCATTCCAGCTTTACGATTTTGACGATGCCTCACCCGAAATGTCATTCCTTGAGATGCTTGATGCACTTAACACCAGGCTTATCAAAGAAGGTAAAAAACCTGTTGCCTACGATCATGATTGCCGCGAAGGTATATGCGGCTCATGCGGCATGTATATAAACGGGCATCCGCACGGACCGGTAAAAGGCATCACTACCTGCCACCTTTCAATGAGGGTGTTCAGTGATGGCGATACCATAACGGTTGAGCCCTGGAGAGCCAAGGCTTTTCCCGTTATCAAAGACCTGATAGTTGACCGCTCGTCATTTGAAAAAGTACAGGTTGCCGGCGGCTTCATTTCTACAAATGTGGGCTCAGCCCCCGATTCGCATGCTATTCCCGTAATAAAGAAAAAGTCCGATACTGCCTTTGACAGTGCTGTATGCATAGGATGCGGAGCCTGCGTGGCCGCCTGTAAAAATGCTTCAGCCATGCTCTTTGTTTCAGCCAAGATAAGCCAGTTTGCGCTGCTCCCGCAGGGACGGATTGAAGCCCGTGACAGGGTCAGGGCCATGGTTTCAATGATGGATGAGGTGGGCTTTGGCAACTGCTCAAATACCGGGGCCTGTGAAGCCGAATGTCCTAAAGATATTAAGCTTACAAATATCGCCCGGATGAACAGGGAATATTATAAGGCTTATTGATGCTCCATCTTCCTGAGCCTTAAGCCCAGGGCAAAGATAGCATAAACAATGATCAAAACACCCGCAGCGAATAAACCCCAGTTGAAACGCCGGGGAATATAAGCAAATGCATATTCAAGCAGTGATCCCTTAAGGGGCAGGTTCCAGAGATCGGCTATGGAATATTCCTTCAGTATATAATCTGAATAATCCCATGTAAATGCTATTATCACTACCAGTGCTCCGGCTATAAGAATAATCCATTCCCGCTTTTTAATGCCTGTATCAATTCCCCTGTCTGAATAAAACACTATTATCATTGCCAGGCTTATCATCAGTACCGTTATTATCAGTGGACTGATAACAGGGCCTGTCCAGGTAAGAGGCAGAAGAAAAAGGATGTCCCACTCAAACAATGATCCAGGCCAGCCAATAAGCAGAAAAAGAAAAACATAATAAAATATATCCCAGACAGCAAAGCAATATATAAACCAGGCAAAGCGCATGGAAAAATTTTTGCCCGCTATAAAAGCCACCGCCATAAGCATTATCAAAGTGGATAACTCCCTTATTATCTCCGTAACAGCCAGTGAGCCCTCCATCTCCGCCAGGGGAAATGAAAAACCGCCGGGATAAAGCAGCTCCCTGAGGTAAATAACAACGGAACTCTCCATGAAAGCCATTGCAACACTGAAAACCGTAAGCCAGGTAAGTAATCTCCATGATCTCATAAGGAAAAATTACATAATATTATCAGCAATTCAAAAATTTGTTAAAAGATTTTAAATAGCTGCCTTTTTATTCTACTGATTGAATTCGGATGCAGGTATTTGATATATTTGGGATAAATTAAAAACCCGGCTTATGAAACGCTATACATTACTTGTTCTGATAATTATTATCTGCGGATCAACTGCTACAGCACAGGAGATAGTAAGGAGAGACCCTGTGATAAACGATATGGTGGAACAGATATCGAGGAATAATATAGAAACATATATAAAAAAGCTTGTAAGCTTCCATACACGTCATAACCTGAGTGTACAGGATGATCCCGAAAAAGGCATTGGCGCATCATGGCACTGGGTAAAGCAGGAGATGGAAAAATATATTCCTCAATCAGATGGCCGCCTCTCGGTTGAATTTGTGAAATACACTGTCGGAGGCGAAGGCCAGAGGATAAGTGAGGAAACTGAACTAAGGAATGTAGTGGGCACGCTTAAAGGCACAGATCCCGGGGACGACAGGATACTGATCATCAGCGCCCATCTTGACAGCAGGGTAGAGGATAATTACGATAGCACATCATTTGCCCCGGGGGCTAACGATGACGGCTCAGGCCTGGCTGCAATACTTGAACTGGTTAGGATCATGTCAGATCACGAGTTCCCCGCCACAATAAAATTCATGGTGGTAACCGGTGAGGAGCACGGGCTCTACGGCGCCTCAGCTATGGCTGACATTGCCGAAGAAGAAGACTGGAATATCGTTGCCATGCTGAATAATGATATGATAGGTAACAGCGGGTCAAGTGGCACCCGGCTGAATGACAATATGCGGGTAAGGGTTTTCAGCGAAGGTGTTCCGGCTTACGAGACGGAACAAATGGAAAGGCTCAGATCATATACGGCAGCAGAGAATGACGGCCGGGCCAGGCAGCTGGCGCGCTATGTCAAGGAGGTAGGAGAAAGATATGTAGACCAGCTTGATGTTACACTGATATACCGGAATGACAGGTTCGGTCGCGGGGGCGACCATACACCATTCTGCAGGAAAGGGTTTACCGCAGTGAGGATATGCGAATTCAATGAGAATTATAAGCGTACACATACCACACCCGGTGAAAGGGATGGTATAATGTATGGCGACCTGCCGGAAGGTGTCGATTATGAGTATGTGCGCAAAAATGCAGGTGTTAACCTGGCCACCCTGGCTAACCTGGCATCATCACCGCGGCAGCCTCTGAATGCCGGGATAGTAACGGCCGGTATGAGTAATTTCACCACCCTGCAATGGGAGAAGCCCGATAAAGGCAAGGAACCTGAAGGTTATTATATACTGATGCGGGAGACATACCAGTCTATGTGGCAAAAGAAAATATTTGTCAGGGACACAGAGGTCACCCTCCCTTACTCAAAAGATAATTATTTCTTTGCCATACAAAGTGTTGATGCCGATGGCCATGAGAGTCTGCCCGTTTTCCCCGGACCGGCAAGGCGCAGCAGGTAAGGGGCTCTTAACAACCTCCGTAAAGGTCCCGGCAGGTGACAGGCTCTTGTCCATCACACAAGCATGCAGTAGTGAAAATCCGACAGCTTAGATTATTAGCTGCACAGATCTTCTATTTCACTTACTGACTTGGGTATATGCTTGCCCAGCACCTTATGGCCGCTGTCGGTGATAAGCACATCGTCCTCTATCCGCACACCCCCGAAATCAAGGTATTTCTCCACCTTATCATAATTAATATAATCGGTATGCATCTTTTCGGATTTCCACTTTTCAACCAGCTCGGGTATAAAATAACATCCGGGCTCAATGGTAAATACATGACCTGCCTTAAAAGGAAGAGCAAACCTGAGGAATGCCAGTCCAAACTGTTCGCTGCGCTTCACCTCGTCATTATAACCAACATAATCCTCTCCCAGGCCTTCCATACCTCGATGTGCCTGGCCACGCCGGAGGGCGAAGCGACTGTTCAGCATGCCTGGACGGACCGCGACGCACTGTTGGCCTCCTTCCAACGCGACGGCCGACTGGTCGAATCGCTCGAGGAGGGACAGCAGATGGAAAGTGCCCCTACCGCGACCGGCCGGACCGTTAACGCCGCGCTTAGCGTATCCCATACGGTCGAGCCGGGTGCAGCCGCCCAGGCCGGCTTCGTGATGAGCTGGTTTTTCCCGAATCAGTACTACACGCACAACGACTGGCGGCCCATCGCCAATCCGACGGTCCGCGTCGGCACGCGGTACGCGACGCGGTTTACCGACGCGGCCGAGGTGGCTGATCATGTTCTGGAGCATCTTGAACAACTGCGAGAACGGACGGATGCCTTCCGACGGGCGATGTTCGACACGACGCTGCCGCAGTATCTCGTCGACGCGGTGGCTGCCAACATCTCCGTGGTTCGCTCGCCAACCTGTTTCCGGGCCGAGGATGGAACCTTTTACGGTTACGAGGGCAGCCGCGAGGAGGGCGGCGGGTGTTGCCCGATGAACTGCAACCACGTGTGGGGCTATGCCCAGGCACTGGCGTGGATGTGGCCGGCACTCGAACGGAACATGCGGGAAACAGAGTTGAAATACCATCAGCAGGAAGACGGAGCGGTTCACCATCGCGTCGAGGTACCGCGCGACCATCCCGAAAAGACGCACCCGCCCGTAGCCGACGGCCAGTGCATGGCCGTCCTCAAGGTTTACCGCGAGCATCTGCTTTCGACGGACCGCGCGTTCCTCGCGTCGTATTGGCCGAACGCGCGGAAAGCGATGGATTTTGCCATCGAACGCTGGGACCCCGACCGCACCGGCCTGCCGACCGAACCGCAGCACAACACGCACGACTGGGTCGTTTACGGCTGGAACACGTTCGTCGGCTCGACCTATCTGGCCGCCCTGCGCGCGGCCGAGGAGATGGCCTCGCTCATGGACGAGCCGGAAACAGCGTCCCGTTACCGCGCCCTTCGCGAAAAGGGCGCGCGTCTCGCGGCCGAACAGCTCTACAACGGCGAGTATTACATCCACAAGAGCGACAAGCTCGACTTCGGTTACGGCACGGGGTGCTGGTCGGAACAGGTCATGGGCCAGTGGTGGGCACGGGTGCTGGGGCTCGGTGATATTCTGCCGCCTGAACAGGTGCGCAGCGCGCTGAAGGCCGTCTTCGATCATAACTGGCTCTGGTCGCACGAAGGGTTCGTGGGGACGCAGCGGGCTCACGAATTCGCTGACGGTGATGATAAAGGGCTGCTTACCGGCGCTTGGCCGTACGGCGGCCGACCCCAAACGCCCATGCTCCACCGCGACGAGGTCTGGACCGGGATCGAGTACCTCGTGGCCGCCCACAAGCTCTACGAGCGCCAGGTGGAGGAAGCCCTGGTCATCCTCAAGGGTCTGCGCGAGCGGTACGACGGCCGAAAGAAAAGCCCCTACAACGAGATCGAGTGCGGCGACTACTACGTGCGGGCGATGAGCAGTTGGTCGGTGCTGCTGGCCGCCCAGGGCTACCATTACGACGGGCCGGCGGGCCTGCTGGCCTTCGACCCGCGCTTGAGCCCTGAAGACCACCGCTCGCTGTTCGTCACCGCGACCGGTTATGGCACCTTCGAGCAGCGGCGAACGGAGGGCGGGCAGATCAATCGGCTCAACCTCTGTGAGGGCCATTGTACGCTCCGCACCCTGAAGTTGACCTTGCCGGCCGGCGTGCCTGCCGCGACCGTCCAGGCGGCCAAGGAGGGTGAAAGGCTGAACGTGTGGGCCCAGCGCGATGGGGATACCCTCCTGCTCGGCTTCGATCCGCCCGTTACCGTTGAGGCCGGTCGGTTCCTGGCTGTCGAAA
>CAZGUR010000023.1:20045-20570 GCA_964529295.1 uncultured Rikenellaceae bacterium
TCCTGGCTTCCCTGAGAGGGGCCGGCCGCTCGCTTTGGAGGGGGGAGAGCGGTTGAATCCCGGTCTTCTTGCTGAATTACTATTGACCTGTGACAGTTGCTCGTTTACGATAGTACCACAACGTGTGCTCAGTTCCCGCGGTCGGGGGGCCGTTTACTGAGACATATCCTGATGGACCGGCCTGCCCGGCCAGTGCCTCGTAACAGTTCATGGGGCCTGGCGGCTTTTTGAATGCAGTGGGTAAGCGCGATGGCTTCCCTCGGTAGCTGCAACAGGGCAGGGGGGGGTGTGCATTGGCTGTTCGCGGCCTGTGTGGTGGCGTGCGCCTTGGTTTTGGGCGCGCAGCTGCCTGCAGAAGCTGACGGCCAGTCGATTCTGTACATGCGGGGCGAGGACTTGGCCGACGGCGATCCCGGCGCGTTCACCGGGCTGCTCTGGCCAGCCTTGGCGAGTCTGGGACCATCTCTGTTCGGAGTGATCCATGCGTCCCCAAGGCGTTTTGGCCGCCGGGCAGCTCGACCACAA
>CAZGUR010000024.1:0-20333 GCA_964529295.1 uncultured Rikenellaceae bacterium
CAAGCTTGCTAGTGCTGTCAAAGCTTCTGATGGGTTCAGTGGTGCTGAACTTGAGGAAGCAATCGTAAGTGGTCTTTATGATGCTTTTCATCATGATGGTGATTTGAGTGATGATGGGATTATCAAGGCTATCAACAATACCAATCCTCTGTCTCGCTCCAAGGCTGACCAGTTGGCTGCTATGGCTAAGTGGGCAGAAGAGAATGCTGTGAATGCCAGTGTGGATACAAACGGCAAAAGCAAGGGTGAAGTATTGAACGGCCCTCTTGCTTGTGCCGTAAGCAGTCATTCCCTTTACCATCCTGCCATCGCTGCCAAGTCCGCCCGTATTATAGATAAAGCCGCCCCCCTGCCTGAGCATATTATTAAAGGCAAGCCGGGTGCCGTTCATCACACCTTTGATATTGATGTCAACCAGCCTGCTGTAAGTGTCATGGTCAAGCTTATTGAACGGCGACTGTGGATTGCTTATCCCTGCATTATTAATCCATATATCAACGCCACCGAAAATTTTTGTACTGAAGTCCCACAGGTTAACCAGGTCATCCATCTTTGACACATCACATACAACAGCCCTGAACCTTTTTGCAGACCATTGCTCCGCAAGATCCGTTGTGGCTTTTAATACTGAACTGTCGCTGGTGCCACAGAAGGTGATATTATATCCCCTGAACAGGAATTCCCTGACAAGACCCAGGCCTATTCCTCTTGTCCCGCCCGTTATTACAACATGTCTCATAACATCTTTATTCAATATTATTTTCTAAATTAATGCTTTTAAATAACTTTAGGGGCCTTAACTTAATGATGCAGCAAATAATCCTTAACAATTAAACAGCTGTATATGTTATCATAGGTGTAAGGCGGATATACAGATTAGCAGATAAACAAACATAAAAATATTAAAAGTATGAAATCAGACATTGCAATTGCCCAGGCTACAAAAATGAAACATATAACAGAGATTGCTGAGACACTGGGGATAGACAAGAATGAACTGGAGCTGTTTGGCCATTATAAAGCCAAAATGCCTCTTAAGCTTATTGATGAAGGAAAGGTCGCCAGGTCAAAATTAATACTGGTGACAGCCATAACACCAACACCTGCAGGTGAGGGTAAGACAACAACGTCAATAGGACTGTCCATGGCTATGAACAGGATAGGAAAAAAGACTACAGTGGTGCTGCGCGAACCTTCGCTTGGACCCGTCTTCGGTATTAAGGGCGGCGCCGCAGGCGGCGGGTATGCACAGGTGGTGCCTATGGAAGATATTAACCTTCATTTTACAGGAGACCTGTCGGCTGTGGAAAAAGCCCATAACCTCCTGGCTGCCCTGATAGACAATAATCTGCAGCAGAAAAGCGTAAGCCTGGATATTGATCCGCGTACCATAGAGTGGAAAAGAGTGATGGACATGAATGAGAGAGCGCTCAGGAATATCGTGGTGGGACTGGGAGGAACGATGCAGGGTGTGCCGCGGGAGACAGGTTTTTATATAACTGCTGCCTCTGAGGTTATGGCCATACTGTGCCTGGCTACCGATATGGAAGACCTGAAAAGAAGGCTGGGTAATATCTTTGTTGGATATACCTACGCCGGTAAACCTGTTTTTGCCCGCGACCTTAACGCACAGGGGGCTATGGCTGTTCTGTTAAAGGATGCCATAAAGCCCAACCTGGTGCAGACACTTGAAGGAACACCGGCCATAATACACGGAGGGCCATTTGCCAATATAGCACAGGGCACCAACAGTATACTGGCCACAAAAATAGGGTTGTCCTTCAGTGATTATGTGGTTACGGAAGCCGGCTTTGCCTCTGACCTTGGAGCAGAGAAATTTTTTGATATAAAGTGCCGCATGGGCGGACTGGTACCCGATACAGTAGTGATAGTGGCTACCATAAGGGCTCTTAAGTATCATGGCGGGGCTGGAATAAAAGAGCTTACAGATGAGAACCTTAAGGCACTGGAAGAAGGCTTTGAGAACCTGGATAAGCATATTGAGAATATGAAGATGTTCGGACTCAAACCTATTGTAGCCATAAATAAATTTTCCTCAGATACCGAAAAGGAGGTAGAACTTGTAACCATGTATTGTAAAGAGAAAGATGTTGAGGTAGCCCTTAACGATTCATGGGCCAAAGGTGGCGAAGGCGCTGTTGACCTGGCTGAAAAAGTGGTGAAAGGAGTTGATGATCCTGCCAATAAGTTTAAGCCTCTCTATGAGCTCTCATCCGGCTATGAGGAAAAGATTGAAACCATAGCCACGAAAATGTATGGGGCTGACGGTGTAGAATTTACTGCAAAGGCAAAGAAGCAGCTTAAGGCTATTGAGGCCCTTGGGCTGGACGATATGCCGGTATGCATAGCCAAAACACAGAAGTCCCTCTCCGATGATGCAAAACTGAAGGGCAGACCAAAGAATTTTAAGGTTGCTATCAGGGAGGTGGAGTTGTCTTCAGGCGCCGGGTTTATTGTGCCGATAGCAGGTGCTATAATGAGGATGCCCGGACTGCCATCCAAACCATCGGCAGAGAATATAGATATTGATGCTGAAGGCAATATAACGGGATTGTTTTAATACAGTGGCTGTAAAAACAGATAAGCCGTTAATGCCGCTGCTCTGATATTTAATACGGAGTCGTTACAGAAAACAGAGATAAAAGAAGAAAAGCCGGGGACAGAATGGTCCCCGGTCTTTTTCGATTATGGCGGCATGATCAACGGGCATTTTTTGTATATTAACTCCCTCATTCATCCATTAAGCCTTTATGGAGCAGATAGAAAAAAAGCCGGATATAAGCGCTGCAATACTTGCAGGTGGCCGTAATACGCGCTTCCGGGGTAAGACAAAGGCAAAGATAGTTATTGACGGCAAAGCTATGATTGAAAGGAGCCTGGACACACTGAAATCTGTTTTTAACGATATTATCATAATAACGAATAACAAGGATGAGTTCAGGGAATACGGGCATATCAGGATGGCCGGTGATATATATCATAATATCGGTCCCCTGGGCGGATTACACTCGGCGCTGATCAACACCGGGACTAAAGCTGTTTTTTTGGTGGCAGCTGATATGCCGCAGCTGTCTGCACGGCTTATAGAAAGGCAGGCAGAGGAGTTTTCCTCTTCCGGATGTGATGTGCTGCTGCCGGTATGGAAGGACCGGATAGAACCTTTACATGGTATTTACAGAAGGTCAGTGCTGGGTAAACTGGAGGAATACCTCGGGAAGGAGAGTAAATATGCTATCCGTGATTTTCTCAGGCTGGTCAATGTTCAGTATCTTTACTGTGACGATATGGGAGAAGAAGATATATTTATTAATATTAACTCCCGGGAAGACCTGGACAACTATCTTCAAACGAAGAAATTATTATAAAAAGTTCAAAGGAGACTGGTAATATGGAAAAAGTAAAACAAGCTGATTTCTCTTTATTCTCCGGTAAGCAGGAGGAGCTGATACCTTTGCTGCAGAGAGTGCAGAGGGATGAGGGGTTTATCTCTGATGATTCTATGCAAAGGATAGCTGATTTTGCCGGGGTACCCTTAAGCAAGGTATACGGTGTGGCCACCTTTTATGCACAGTTCCGCTTTAAGCCAAAAGGTAAAAAGCATATAATGATGTGCAGGGGTACAGCCTGCCATGTCAAAGGGGCAAAAAGAGTGCAGGAGGAGATAGAGACGCAGCTGGGTATTAAGGAAGGTGAGACATCGCATGACCTGGAATATTCACTCGAGAATGTTGCATGCATAGGAGCATGCAGCCTGGCACCGTGCGTTATGGTGAATGATGATGTAGAGGCTAAGCTGAATGCTGACAAGATAAAAAAGATTTTTACCCCTGATAAGAAAGAGAAATAATGGATATCTCAGAATTAATAAGAACCGCAACTGAAGAATGGGATGAGTTGCTCAGGGGTAATACACCTGTTATACTCGTCGGTAATGCTACCTGCGGCAGGTCAGCAGGTGCCACAGCTGTTTACAAGCTTCTGGGAAAGAAACAAAAAGAGTCGGAAAAGCCATTCAGACTCCATGAGACGGGCTGTATAGGTATGTGTTACCTCGAACCCCTGGTAGCGGTATATAAACCCGGTAATGCAATATTGTTTTTCGCAAATGTTACGGAACATCATGCACTGGATATACTGAATTCATATGTTCTGGGTGATGAGCCGCCCGGCGGTGAGGTAATAGGTTTTATGGGAGAGGGTGATAATAAGGGCTATAAGAACCTTGCTGATGTGCCGGTGATGAAACCGCAGAAAAGACTGGTACTGAACAACTGCGGTATAATTGATCCCACATTGCTGGGTCACTACCTGGCAAACAAAGGCTATTCAGGATTGCAGAAGGCGCTGAAGATGAGTGCTCAGGATGTTATTGAAGAGGTCAGGATGTCGGGATTGCGCGGACGAGGTGGTGCGGGATTCCCGACATGGCGCAAATGGCAGTTTGCAAGGGATAAGGAAGATGATACCAGATACCTTATATGCAATGCCGATGAAGGTGACCCGGGAGCTTTTATGAACAGGTCTCTGCTGGAGGGCGACCCTCACTCATTGCTTGAAGGAATGATAATTGCCGGCTATGCCATAGGCGCTTCAACAGGGTATATTTATTGCCGTGCCGAATATCCCCTGGCCCTGGAAAGGCTGAGGCTGGCCATCAGCCAGGCAGAAGAAGAGGGTTTTCTGGGTAAAGACATTCTAGGTTCGGGCTTTGACTTTATCATAAAGATGAAAGAAGGCGCCGGGGCCTTTGTCTGTGGTGAGGAGACAGCACTGATAGCCTCTATAGAGGGTGAGAGAGGAATGCCGCGTCCCAGACCGCCATTCCCGGCTGTATCGGGACTCTGGAATAAGCCAACCATAATAAATAATGTGGAGACACTGGCCTCGGTGTCGCGCATACTGCAGAACGGTTCAGACTGGTTTGCACAGTACGGAACGGAAAAAAGCAAGGGTACAAAAACATTTGCACTGGTGGGCAATGTGAAGAATACGGGACTGATAGAGGTACCCCTCGGCACCACCCTTAAGGAGATAATATTCGATATAGGAGGGGGGGTTGAGAATGATAAAAAACTGAAGGCCGTGCAGACAGGCGGACCGTCAGGTGGATGTGTGCCGGCTGCCATGATGGATATACCGGTTGATTATGAATCGCTGGCCGAAGCAGGCACCATAATGGGCTCGGGCGGACTGGTAGTGATGGATGAAGATACCTGCATGGTTGATGTGGCACGCTACTTCGTGGATTTTGCCCATAAAGAGTCATGCGGTAAATGTGCACCATGCCGGCTGGGAACGAAACAAATGCTGGATATACTGGAGGACATTACAGCCGGGAAAGGGAGTATGGATGATATAAAACTGCTGGAAGAACTGGGTGAAGGAGTGATGAAAGGATCGCTGTGCGGACTGGGCCAGACAGCGCCCAACCCCGTGCTGACAACCCTTAGATATTTCAGGCATGAATATATTGAACATATTAGGGATAAAAAATGCAGGGCTAAAGTATGCAATGAGCTGAAATATTATGAGATATTGCCGGATAAGTGCACAGGCTGCCATATATGCTTTAAAGCCTGCCCGGTGGATGCCATCAGCGGTATACCTAAAGAGATACATGAGATAGACCAGGAGCTGTGCATTAAATGTGGAATATGCATGGAAAAATGTCCGGATAAGTTCAGCGCAATAGAACTGTTTGCCGGTTCAAAAATAATGGAGGAGAGATAATATGGATAAGGTAAGTCTGGTAATAGACGGGAAAAAGATCATTGCTGAAAAAGGAAAAACCATCCTTGAAGCAGCGCTGGATAATGATATATATATCCCCAATCTGTGCCACCATCCCGATCTTGTGCCATCAGGCAACTGCAGGATGTGCATTGTTGAAATAAAGGGGCGAAGAGGGCAGATCATATCCTGTAAAACAGATGTCGAGGAAGGGATGGAGGTAAGGACAGACAGCAGGGATATATCACTGGTGAGACAAACAACGCTTGAGCTCCTGCATGCCAACCATACACAGGACTGCACCAACTGTTCAAAGAATAATAGTTGCGGGCTGCAGGAGGTGACGGCTTATGTGGGTGTGGATGAGAAGAGGCTGTCGCGACTCAGAAGGACCAGGCCGGAGATGCCCGTTGATGATTCCAACCCCTTTTTCAGTCTCGATCATAATAAATGCATAATGTGTGGTATATGTATACGTACCTGCGATGAAGTGCAGGGTGTAAATGCCCTTGATTACGGCTTCAGGGGATTCAACACCATTGTGAGCACCTATATGGATATGCCCATAAAGGACTCTGTATGTGAATCATGTGGTGAATGCGTGGTTCGTTGTCCCGTCGGCGCCCTGTATGTTAAAGAAGCCCGCGTACCTGCACGCGAAGTGAAAACGGTGTGTTCATACTGCGGGGTGGGATGCAATATCTACCTGGGTGTACGTAATAACAAAATAGTGAGTGCCAGGGGCGACCGCAACAGTATAGTCAACAAGGGAAGGTTATGCGTTAAGGGCCGCTACGGATACTCCTTCGTTGATCATCCTGACAGGCTGACTTCACCTCTTATCAGGAAAAACGGAAGCTTTACCGAAGCATCATGGGATGAGGTCCTTGATATAATAGCAAAAAAATTCTCAGAAAACCGTAAGGATAAATTCGCTGCTCTCACATCCGCCAAGGCTACCAATGAGGATAATTACGTAATACAGAAATTCACCCGTGCCGTTATGGGCACCAATAATATAGATCATTGTGCCAGGCTGTGCCATGCGCCTACTGTGTCGGGACTCCTGCAGAGCTTTGGCTCAGGGGCAATGACAAATTCAATTGATGAATTTACCTCTGCACGTACTATATTCTCCATAGGATCAAATACTACCGCGGCACATCCCATCATAGGCCTGCATATAAAGGAGGCTAAAAGAAAGGGGGCAAAAATAATCGTTGCCAATCCCAAAAGGATAGACCTGTGCCGCTTTGCAGATGTCTTTATGCAGCATTACCCGGGTACCGATGTGGTGCTGCTGATGGGCATGATAAAGCTTATCGTTGATGAAGGCCTGCAGGATGAGTCATTTATAAGGGAGAGGTGTGAAGGCTATGATGAGCTGCTGGAGTCACTCAAAGGCTATGATCTTGAATCCGTATCAGGCATAACAGGGGTGCCTGCAGAAAAGATAGCTGAGGCGGCAAGACTGTATGCTGTTAATACCCCTGCTTCCCTTGTCTATGCCATGGGTATAACACAACACAGTCACGGTACGGACAATGTGCTGGCAGTAAGCAACCTGGCCCTGGTTACAGGGAATATTGGCAAAGAGTCATCAGGTGTTAATCCACTCAGGGGACAGAATAATGTACAGGGCGCATGTGATATGGGCGGACTGCCTAACGTGTACCCGGGGTATCAGAATGTGAGTGACCCGGCAAGCATCAGTAAGTTTGAAAAAGCATGGGGCTGTGAACTGGATAAGGAACCCGGACTGACACATACCGAATATTTCACTGAGATAGAGAAAGGTAATATAAGAGCTCTTTACCAGGTGGGTGAGAACCCGGTGATAAGTGAGGCTGATGCCAACCATGTGAAAAGGGCACTGGACAAGCTCGATTTCTTTGTTGTACAGGATATCTTTATGACCGATACGGCAAAATATGCTGATATTGTTTTGCCCGCCTGCTCCTTTGCTGAGAAAGACGGCACCTTTACCAATACAGAGAGAAGGGTTCAGCGTGTACGCAAGGCCGTTGACCCGCCGGGTGAGGCGCGGGACGACTGGTGGATAGCGGCTGAGATAGCAAAAAGGATGGGAGCTGCGGGCTTTGATTATGAAAAGACGGAAGATATACTTGATGAGATAAACAGCCTTACACCCAGCTATGCAGGCATTACCTTCGACAGGATAGAGCAGGAAGGCCTGCAATGGCCCTGTCCTGACTTAAGCCATCCCGGCACCAGGTACCTGCACGATGAGAAATTTGCCCGCAGCCCGGGTAAGGGCCGGCTCTTTCCCCTGCTGTATAAGGTGTCTGTTGAGCTGCCCGATAAGGAATACCCTCTGTTGCTGACAACGGACAGGAGCCTCTATCATTACCATACAAGCACAATGACAGGCAGGGTGGCCGGACTAAAGGATATAGAAGGGTCGGAGTACCTGCGACTTAACCCCGCAGATGCTGAGAAGATGGGTTTGGCAGAGGGGGATATGGTGTCGGTAAGATCAAGGCGCGGTAATATAAAAGTGAAAGTCAATGTAACAGGTATATGCCCGGTAGGGGTGGCCTCACTGACATTTCACTTTACCGATGCCCGCACCAATGAGCTGACAATATGTGCAGTGGACCCCGTAGCAAAGATACCGGAGACAAAGGTCTGTGCCATAAGGATAGAGAAAACGGAAATGTGATATACAATGATCAGAGATGAAAAGAACTGAGATACTTCAACAATTCAGTCCCGCGCACGACAATATGCTGGGTATATTACATGCCCTGCAGGATAATAACCCGTATAACTACCTCGATGATGATGACCTGAGGTCGGCTGCATCTTATCTCAACACAACGCTGAGCCATGTTTACGGGGTGGCAACATATTACACAATGTTCAGTATCAAACCCAGGGGCAGATATATTATCAGGGCCTGCAATTCGCCGGTATGTGATATGAAAGGCTCGGTGAACGTTGTTGATACACTGAAGAAAATTCTTTCGCTTGATACCGGGCAGACAACAGAAGACAGACTGTTTACCCTGGAGCTGACGGAATGCCTGGGTCAGTGCCACATAGCGCCGGTTATGATGATCAATGAAAAGATTTATGGTATGTTGGACGAAGAAAGGATAGCATCACTTATCGATAAATATAAAAACAAATAAGGTGGCTGAGCAAACAAGGATTACTCTTAAGAATGTGGGGATAATCGATCCCCGAAGCGTAGATGATTACCTGGCTTCAGGTGGTTATAAGGCAGCGGAGAAAGCCCTGGCCTGCACGTCTGTGGAGATAATAGATGAGATGGTTAATTCCAGCCTGAGGGGTCGCGGCGGAGCGGGTTTTTCGACCGGAATGAAAAAAAGGTTTACCAGTGAGGCCTGCCTCAGGTGTGGACAGAAATACCTTATATGCAATGCGGATGAAGGAGAGCCTGGCACCTGGAAGGACAGGATAATAATGGAAAATGATCCACACAGGCTTATTGAAGGGATGATAATAGCAGCTTATGCCATAAATGCCACTAAAGCCTATATATATATCAGGGGCGAATATTACAGGTCAATTGCCATGCTTGAAGAAGCTATTAATGATGCCCGGGCAAAAGGTTTCCTCGGAAGCAATATATTCGGAAGCTCCTATTCCATAGATATTGAGATAAGACTGGGAGCAGGTTCTTACCTCTGCGGTGAGGAGCTGACACTGCTTGAATCGCTTGAAGGCAAAAGGGGATACCCGCGTATCAAGCCACCCTTCCCTGCAGAGAAAGGATTCCATGGTTTTCCTACCCTGGTGAATAATGTTGAGACACTGGCAACAATACCTGCCGTGATAGAGAAGGGCTCAGACTGGTACAGGCAGTTTGGTACTGAAGATTCTCCCGGGACAAAGATATTTACCATCAGCGGGGATGTGAACAATCCCGGTTTCTTCGAGGTGGAGATGGGTATAACACTGCGTGAGCTTATAGATGATTTTGCGGGTGGCATGAAGGAGGGGATGAAATTTCAGGCGGCCCTGACAGGGGGCGCTGCCGGCACCTTTGTGGATGCATCGGTGCTGGATACACCAATGGGTTTTGACAGCCTGAAAGAGAAAGGAGCAGTGCTCGGCTCCGGCGCTGTGATAGTGCTGGGCCATAAACGGTCAATACCTGAAATGACAGCTTCCATAATGGAATTTTTTAAACATGAATCATGTGGTAAATGTGTGCCGTGCAGGGTGGGTATGTCACAGTTGGTACGGCTGATACATGATAATAATGACGGCAAAGGCGGTGATGGCAGCCTGCTTACTGAAATGATTGCCGAAGCTGAGTATATGGCCAAAACATCCCTTTGTCCGCTGGGGCAATCACCCATACTGCCGTTGAGAAGCCTTGACAGGTATTTTGCAGACCGCTTCCGTTAATAACTCTGTTTTTTTATGCTTATGAAGAAATATGTTAACATAATAATCGATGGTAAGAATATCCGGGTAAAAGAGGGCACCAATCTTTTGCAGGCTGCCCGTCATAACGGCATTGACATTCCCGGTCTGTGCTATCACCGTAAACTGAGTCCAACCGGTGCCTGCCGCCTGTGCGTGGTGAAGATTGAAGAGCAGAGGGGGCTGCTTATGGCATGCACCGTTTCGGCTGCAGAAGGGATGAAGGTAATTGCTTTCGATGATGAGCTGGAAGAGCTGCGGAGGCATACCCTCGATTACCTGCTGGCAGAACATAATGACGAATATGACGGAACATACCACGATGAGCTGCGTGAGCTGACCGCAAGGTATGGCCTGACATATAAACCGGGGCGCAGGTACCCTGATATTTATGCGGAACAGGAATATGCTGTTGATGATACATCACATGTTCTGAGCTATGATGCTTCAAAATGCATAAAATGCTTCCGCTGTATAAAAGCCTGTGAGGAAGTGCAGGGCAAGAACGTTCTTTCCTTTTCCCTTCGCGGCATTAGCTCACATATAATAGCAGGATTTGATAGCTGGTCTGAGTCGGAATGTGATGGCTGCGGTGAATGTATACAGCTGTGCCCCACGGGGGCTATAGTGGAAAAGCCGTACAGGGATGAGATAGTGCTTGACACCATAGATAAAAGGGTGATAAGCACATGTCCATACTGTGGAGTGGGTTGCCAGGTAGAGCTGCTGGTAAAAGATAACAAAATATTGAGGGTGAACGGAGTGGAAGGCGTGCTTCCCAATGACGGCCGGCTGTGTGTAAAGGGACGCTTCGGGTATGATTATGTGGCCGATAAGGAGAGACTGACCTCACCGCTTATACGCAGGAATGGAAGCTTCGTGGAAGCAGGATGGGAGGAAGCCCTTGACCTGGTGGCGGAAAAGCTGGGAGGCATAAAGGAAAAATTCGGCAAGGGCGCCCTGGCAGGATATGCTTCGGCCAAATGCACCAATGAAGATAATTATATCTTCCAGAAGTTTATAAGGATGGCGTTCGGCAATAATAATGTAGACTACTGTACACGCCTCTGTCATGCATCAACTGTAACAGCCATGCTCAAGTCAATAGGCGACGGTGCGGGCAGTAACAGCATAGAGGATTTTGAAACCACCGACTGCCTGTTTGTGGCAGGTAACAATATTATTGAGACACATCCTGTGACGGCCACATATGTTAAGGCCGGAAAGAGGAAAGGCACTAAGATAATAGTGTGCGATCCCAAATGGACACCCCTGGTTAAATATGCCGATATATGGCTGCAGCCCAGGCTGGGTACCGATGTGGCTCTGCTGAACGGTATGATAAGGCAGATAATAGCTGATGGTGATATCGATGAAAAGTTTATTACTGACAGGGTTGACGGCGGAGTGAAAGCCTTGCTGGAGCTTAAGATGATGATAGAGAAATATACTCCCGCAGTGGTGGAAGAAATTACTGCTGTTCCGGCTGTTAAAATGATAGAGGCCGCACGGATGTACGCCAGGTCAGATACAGCGATGATAGCTACAGGTATGGGGCTGAGCCAGCAGGTGACAGGTACGCATAATGTCTTCTCCCTGATTAATATGATGCTGATAACCGGACAAATAGGACGGGAGAGATGTGGTATAGATCCGCCACGCGGACAGAATAACGTGCAGGGTACAACGGATGTTGGCTGCTCCCCTATGTCTTATCCGGGGTATATACCCGTATCGGATGAAGAGAACAGGAAGCGCCTGGCCGGGCTCTGGGGTGTTGATCCGGATCAGCTGCCGGGTGAAAAAGGTCTGTCAACCGTGGAAATAATGCATGAAGCACATAAGGGTAATATCAAAGGTATGTTTATCATGGGTGAAAATCCAATGGTTACCGATCCTGACCTTAACCATACGGCAGAGGCACTGGAGAACCTGGATTTCCTGGTGGTGCAGGATATATTTCATACCGAGACAACAAAATATGCCGATGTGATACTGCCAGCCTCCTCGTATGCAGAGAAAGACGGTACCTTTGTCAACAGTGACAGGAGGGTTATAAGGGTCAGAAAAGCCGTTGAGATGCCGGGCGGGGCGCGGGAAGACTGGAAGATAATACATGAGGTGGCCAGGCGTATGGGACATGACCTGGGTGATTATTCAGGTGCGGCGGAGATATTTGCCGAGATATCACAGGCCGCACCAATGATGCGGGGTATATCGTATGAGCGGATTGAAAAAGAAGGCTTACAATGGCCTTGTCCGGATAAAGACCATCCCGGTACACCCACTCTCTTCCTTGATAAATTCAATACACAGAGCGGTAAAGCCAGTCTTAACCCGGTGGCATATACCGAGCAGACAGAAAAAACAAGCAAGGATTATCCTTTTATGCTGAATTCCGGGCGTATTTTATACCAGTACCATTCATCAACCATGTCAAGAAGGAGTAAATCATTGAATGATTATGCCAACGAGGCCTATGTTCTGATGAATATGGTTGATGCAGCTAATTTTGGTTTCAGTACAGGCGACAGGGTGAAGGTGTCAAATAAGAGAGGGGAGCTGGTGACTGTGCTGCGTGAGAGTGATGAGGTGGCTATAGGCGAGCTGTTTATGCCATGGCATTTTTCTGAGGCTCTGGTCAATAAGCTTACACGCGGGGAGCTTGATCCTTATTCAAAAATAGCACCTTTTAAACTGTCAGCCTGCAGAGTGGAAAAAGTAAAATAACATATTATGAAGAATATATTTTTCCTTACAGTGATGGTTGCAGTCATGCTTGGCTCCTGCACCGGCTATACCGATTACAGTGATGTGCCTTTTGAAGAAAAGAGTCCGCGCGACTGGGAAGATCCTGGTATCTTGCAGCAGAACAGGGAAGATGCGCATGCTCTTATGATAAGCTATCCTGATGAGGCTTCAGCCCTGGAGGGCAAAAAGGATGAGAATACACCTTATATGAGTCTCGACGGTGAATGGCTCTTCCACTGGGTTAAGAAACCTGCCGACAGGCCTTACTGGTTCTTTAAGGATGATTATGATGCAAGGGACTGGGATGTGATTACCGTGCCCTCAAACTGGGAGATGGAAGGCTATGGCATACCTTTCTATGTCAATAACGGCTATGGGTTTGAAGGGGAACCGCCACATATCGATCATGACTGGAACCCGGTGGGGTCATATAAAAAGGTTTTTAAAAGGCCTTCGGACTGGGAAGACAAAGAGATATTCCTGAGGTTTGGGGCTGTCAGTTCGGCTTTTTACCTGTGGGTGAACGGTGAGATGGTGGGGTACAGTCAGGGTAGCAAGACACCCGCTGAATTCAATATCACACCTTATGTAAAAAAGGGAAAGAACAGCATTGCTGTTGAGGTTTACCGCTGGTGCGACGGGAGCTATCTTGAGGACCAGGACTTCTGGCGGCTCAGCGGTATACAGCGTACGGTCTTTTTGCAGGCAAGGCCAAAGGTAAGGATAGCCGATTATTTTGCCAGGGCCGTACTCAGTGGGGATTACAATGACGGTATACTCGACCTTGATATAGACATTACAGCGGGCGGTGACAATGAGATGCGGGACGCTGCTGTTGAATATAAGCTGATATGGGAGGGGGAAGAGATTCTGTCGGAGCGCAGTGAGATATCCTTTGCAGACGGGGATGCCTCAGTGCATTTTAATGCTGTAACAGATGATGTTAATAAGTGGACAGCCGAAACGCCTTATCTCTATACCCTGCTGGTAAAGCTTGAGGACAGCAGCGGGGAGATACTGGAAAGCATTAGTACGGATATAGGTTTCAGGACGGTGGAGATAAAAGACTCACAACTGCTTGTTAACGGCGAATATATCTACCTTAAAGGAGTTAACCTTCATGAGCATCACGATGTAAAAGGACATATTGTTGACAGGGAGACCATGCTCAGCGATATATTGATGATGAAAAGCCATAATATCAATGCTGTCAGGACATCCCATTACCCGCAGCCTGAATTATGGTATGAGCTGTGCGATCAGTACGGGCTGTATGTAATAGATGAAAGCAATATCGAGTCGCATGGCATTGGCTATAACAAGGATATAACACTTGCAGATAAAAAGGAGTGGGCGGCGGCCCATCTTGACCGTGCCGTAAGGATGGTGGAACGCGATAAGAACCATCCTTCGGTGATAATATGGTCAATGGGCAATGAGGCAGGCGACGGACAGAATTTTGTTGATATATACAACTGGATAAGGGAACGGGATAATACCCGTCCCGTACAGTACGAGAGGGCGGAGAAGTCAACCAATACACCGGAGCACCATACAGATATATGGTGCCCTATGTATGCCGGCATTGATTATCTTGAGAGATATGCACAGAACAGGGATAGTTACCGTCCACTTATACTATGCGAATATGCACATGCTATGGGTAACAGTGTAGGCAACCTGCAGGATTACTGGGATGTGATAGAAGAATATCCCCTGTTGCAGGGTGGTTTTATATGGGACTGGGTGGACCAGGGACTGCTGAAAGAGACCGAGGAGGGTGAGGAATTCTGGGCTTATGGTGGCGATTTCGGTCCCGAAGGAGTGCCCAGCGACGGTATTTTTTGTATCAACGGGGTGGTGTGGCCCGACAGATCGGCTCACCCTGCACTCGAAGAAGTTAAGAAAGTATACCAGTATGCAGGCTTTGAGATGCATGATGCTGAAAGGGGCCTGCTGAAAGTGAAAAATAAATATGCTTTTACCGGTCTTGACAGGTTTATTCTGAGATGGAAACTGCTGAAAGATGGTGAGGTGGCCGAAACAGGTGAACAGGAAGATTTAAGGATCAGTCCGGGTGAAAACGGCCTGCTGACGATACCTTATGATCACCCTGCAATGAATGACAGTTCGGAATATTTTCTTAACCTGTCACTTGAGGGTAAAGAAGCGTGGGGTATACTGCCGGCCGGACATATATATGCACGTGAACAGCTTGAGATATCGTTGCCTGAGAAAGAATATAGACCTGATGCGGGAACTATGGGGTCTCTCGTATTTAATGATAACGGTGAGCAGATAATTGTATCCGGACAGGGCTTCAGTGTCGACTTTGATAGGAAAAGAGGCACTATTGTCTCATGGAAAAAGGATGGCGTGCAGTTGCTTGAAGCTGGACCCGTACCTGATTTCTGGAGACCGCTGACTGATAATGATTATGGTAACGGACTTGACAGAAGGGCCGGTGTATGGAAAGATGCAGGGAGGAATGCCATAGTCACGGTCTTTAAGAATGAGATGTCTGATGATGGTTCGCTGCTGATTAGTGTTGAGATGTCAATACCTGATAATGATGGTAACACATTGGCTACTGAAACTATAAAATACAGGGTATATGGCTCAGGTGATATCCTTGTGGATGTCAGTTTCAGCAAAGAGGATGCCGGACTGCCTGAGCTGCCGCGCATGGGACTGCAGATGCAGCTGAAAGAACGCTATAACAGGCTTAGATGGTACGGCAGGGGACCGCATCATAATTATGCTGACCGTAAAACATCTGCTTTTATCGGTATCTGGGAAGGGTCAGTAGTCGGGCAGTATGTACCTTATATACGTCCTCAGGAGAACGGGTACAAGACCGACACCCGCTGGTTCAGTCTGACCGATGATGAGGGCAGGGGTATAATGGTGACAGGCAATCCTACCATATGCTTTGCCGCACTGCATAACCTGCATGAGGATTTTGCAGCACCCGTCAACCTGGCAAGGAGGCGACCGGATGCAGGCGAGCTAAATACCCATACTGCGGATATTGAGCCGCGTGAGCTGGTGGCAGTCAATATCGATTATGGCCAATTGGGTGTGGGAGGCGATAACTCATGGGGTGCACGTCCGCATCCGCAATACAGGTTAGAGGCTGACAGCTATTCATATTCATTTGTAATGAGGGCTGTTGGAGGCCGATAGTCCATGGTGCATATTTTGTACAGTCAGGACTGCGGAGGACAGTGAGAAATATCGCGTAAATATTTGCAGTGCTTCATTAAAGGGATGCACGGTGTTCATTATTTGTAATGAGCATAATATTTTTCGGGTATGTTTAAAAAGATAAACAGGGGATATTGAGTTCCCGATATTTCATATATATTTACGTGTTTATTTAAAATTGTCTAACCTACTAAACCAACTGCCTGATGGAATCGAATCAACAAGATTACCACATTAGTTTCTTTAAACCTACCACAGACAGTGCAAGGAGAAACAGGAACATTATCGTCCAGCTCATCATTATATGGGCAGTGGCGATATTCGGCTTTCAGATACTGCTGAAAGTGATTGAGAAACCGACACCCGAGAAAGCATGGGAGATATTCCAGGTGCACAGTGATAAGCTGGAGGCAGGCTCAACTGATGCCTCAGTGCTTGTGCCGGTGTCTCAGTCTGCCCTCTCCGTGCTGGGAAAGGTGGCTATCGACCCCGTTCACAGGAATGCACTGGATAATATGATCAGCTGGTCCGCGTACCGTATTGCTGATAGTGCACAGAGGATTGTGCTGACTGAAAAGCTGTCTGCCTTTGAGGCTGTAGCTGCGACCACCGATGTTGTTACTGCCGATGACTATGTGGCAGCGAAGAATGAACTCATACCTGTTATACAGGAGATTTTCGGACTGTCACCATCCGATGTCAGGGGAAAGATTGCTGCTGTTGAACTGCATTCTTCAATGATGGACTCATTTAGCGATGAGAACAGGAAAATTGTCCGGGAAGCCATGGACTTTTATCTTATACATAACAGGTCGGTGCTTACCGATACCGTGTTCCTGGGCTTTCCGTTTCATTACTTCTATACTGCAGTGTTCCTGCTGATACTTTTTGTCGGTATTTGCTGGCTCTATTGCATAAGAACGGATATGTTCAATAAGAAGTATGACATTGAGGACTGAGTTATAACATCAAAAAATCTCCTGAGATGAAAAAAATATTTTTACCATTATCTATATTATTCATGCTTCCGGCAGCCATGCAGGCAGCAACGGCAGCAACAGAGCTGGAAGGCGGATTTAAAGTGGGGCCGGCAATTATCCTTATTATAATACTTATTCTCTTTGTGGTCGTGGGTATATTCTTCAGGGCCAAAGATACGACTGACTTTTATGCAGCCGGACGGGGCATATCCCGTGTAGGCTCAGGTATGGCCATAGCATCCAACTGGATGAGTGCTGCCTCCTTCCTGGGTATGGCCGCCCTGATGTACGGCTCAGGTTATCACGGACTGGCATATGTTGTTGGCTGGACCGGCGGATATGTGCTGCTACTGATACTGATGGCCGGACAGATACGTAAATACGGAAAGTATACGGCGGCAGATTTTATAGGCGACCGCTACTATTCGAGGGGACTGAGGGCTGTAGGCGCCATTATTGCCATACTGATATCCATTGCTTACTGCGTGGGACAGTTCGGCGGAATAGGACTGATGTTCAAGTGGGTCATGGGTATTAATTACGGACTGGCCGTAATAATAGGAGGCACGGTGGTGCTTACATATACACTTATATCAGGTATGCTCGGCGTTACCAAGAATATGCAGATACAGTATGTTATCATCATCATATCTTTTATTATACCCCTGTTTATACTGACAGCTAAATTTGATTATTTCTGGCTGCTCCCGCAGATCGGTTACGGCTCCGTTGTCACTGATGTTGTTAACGGTTTGCCTGTGAATGAAACAAAGGCACTGATAAATTCACTGGGACATGACTATGCCATTGTTCCATCACCTGAATTTGCTATGCCATGGGACCCGCCAACGGGACAGACATTCTTCCAGTGGATAGCCATAGCCTTCTCGCTTATGATAGGTACGGCAGGCCTGCCTCATGTGATACAGAGATTCTACGTGGTGCCAAAGGCCAGGGATGCACGCTGGTCAGTGGTATGGGGACTCTTCTTTATATGCATACTTTACTGGAGCGCACCTGCCTATGCTGCTTTTGGAAAGATACTATCAGCCCACCCCGAGGTAGGCACACTGGCAAAGGATGCCATCGTTGTCTATACAGCACAGCTGGGTGATATACACCCGCTGGTAGTCGGATTCCTGGCAGCCGGCGGGGTGTCATCAGCCTTCTCAACTGTATCCGGACTCCTGGTGGCCGGATCATCCGCTTTTGCCCACGACCTGTATGTCAGGGTTATCAATCCCGATGCCAGTCCCCGCAGGCAGCTGCTATATGCAAGGCTGGCCACGGTTCTGATGGCTATTATAGTAACAGTACTGGCACTGCAGAACTTTGCCCTTATAGGACAGCTGGTAGCTGTGGCTTTTTCACTGGCAGGATGTACCATCTTCCCCCTGTTCCTCCTGGGTATATGGTGGAGCGGCTCAAACAAGCAGGGGGCTATAGCCGGACTGATAACGGGCGGACTGGTCTCTGTAATAGCTATCACATACTTTATTGCCGGTAAATCAGGGGTGCAGCTGCCGGCCCATGGCTTTGTAAGCTACTGGCTGGAGGCATGGTATTTTGCATGGATAGGTGCCCCACTGGCTATACTGGCCAATATCATTGTTTCTAAAATGACAAAACCAACACCTGTTGAAATAAGGAAATTCCTTATCGAGCAGGTACACAGTTAATGAGTATATTGAGAAATAAAAAGACAAGGGCACTCATAATCATTATGATTGCCCTTGTTATAACAGGTATATTAATAGCAAAAATTTATTACAGGTCAGAGAACAGTTCCATTGACCCCCGCGTGGTTCCTGCAAGGGAGATGTATGCCCGTTATGATGAGTATGCCCGGCAGGGGGATTATCACAGGATATTTGCCCTCCTCGACTCGGTTCAAGATGTGTATGATTCCTATCCCCACTACAGGCAGTCATACGAGGTGGGGGTGGTATATAATAACAGGGCGGCAGCACTGATAACCATAGCTTTGTTCAGTGACAGTATACAGGCAGATCATAATCCATGGTACGGGGAGAGCACTGACAGCCTGCTGACACTGGCCGAAAAGAATATTGACAAAGCCATCTTTGCCTATGACCGCTGGCTGGAGGATTATAAGGGTCTGGACAAGGAGGAGATAAAGGCTGTTATTAAACCCGGCTTCAGCGATGGTCTGAATGTAGATAAACCTGATCTCGTTGAGAGGTACCTGGAGAAAAGGGCTGAGGAGATAATAATGGCCGTGAAGGAAACAGGCAGGCGCCTTTCCGTTTGTTACACAAATATGGGTGTAATAAAAAGGCAGAGGAAGGAATACGAGGAGGCTGTTCGTTGCTACGAGAAGGCCATGTCGCTATGGGACAGAAACCTGAGTGCGGAGAATAACCTGAATGCACTGCTGGGCAGACCCCTAAAAAAAAGGAATATCATTCAGAAACTGTTCCCGCCGGAAAGATAGCAGATGATTAATCGCAAAAAAAAAATATGTGTATGAGACGAATAATAAATGTGATCATCTTAATGGCATTGTGCGCTACCCTCAATGCGCAGGATGAGCCGGTATTCGGTATCAAATGGTCTGGCTTTGTAAAAAATGACTTTTTCTTTGACAGCAGGCAGACAGTGGCCGCACGTGAAGGGCATTTTCTGTTATGGCCTTCGCCGCTTATGGAAGATGAAAATGGTGAGGATATCAATGCCGTACCTAACTTTAATTTCCTGGCTGTACAGTCGAGGCTCAAGGCAGCCCTTAGCGGTCCCGATGCCTTTGGTGCCAGCACATCAGGAGTAATAGAAGCTGATTTTTTTGCCCAGGCCAACGATAATATAAACCTGCTGAGGCTGAGGCATGCCTTTATTAAATTTGACTGGACCAATGTTGAAGTGCTGACCGGACAGTACTGGAATCCCCTGTTTGTTACGGAGTGCTTTCCCGGAACAGTATCATTTAATACCGGCACACCCCTGCAGTCCTTTGCCAGGAACCCGCAGATAAGGGTGGTATACAAAATATCTGGCTTAAGGCTTATGGCAGCAGCTCTGGCGCAGCGCGATTTTACATCCAGGGGCGAATCCGGGGTCAGTTCATCCTATCTCCGTAATTCAGCCACCCCCGACATGCACCTTCAGGCCGGCTACAGCTCGGTTAATACAAATAACACCGGTTACCATCTTGGTGCCGGGCTGGCTTATAAGACGGTGGTGCCACGAATGGAAAGCACTGTAGGC
>CAZGUR010000025.1:0-9211 GCA_964529295.1 uncultured Rikenellaceae bacterium
AAAGTGATAAGGAAATCCCATGAGAATCCCTTTATTAAGAAACTCTATTCTGAATACCTGGGTGAACCCAACAGCAAAATGGCTCATGATTTATTGCATACAAGCTATTTCGATAAGAAAAAGAGAATCATTGTCAAACAATAGTAAAAATCAGAAAAGATGTCCAGTATAAAGATAGAGCTTAAACAGCATGATATTGAGAAGATCAGGGAGATAGCCGCCTTTTTCAATAATGAAGAACAGGAGCTAATAAACGTACTCCATAAGTGTCAGGAACACTTTGGTTACCTTCCGGCCGAGATCCAGGAAGCTGTGGCTGACGAACTGCAGATGCCGGTGGCCAAAGTATACGGAGTGGTTAGTTTTTATTCCTTTTTTACAATGCTGCCAAAGGGAAAACACCCTATAAGTATATGCATGGGAACAGCATGTTATGTGCGCGGAGCCGAAAAAGTCCTTAATGAGTTTAAAAAAGAGTTGAGCATTGAGGTGGGACAGACAACAGATGATGGGAAGTTTTCTCTGTCAAGCCTGAGATGCGTGGGTGCATGCGGACTGGCACCGGTGGTAATGGTAGGGGAAAAAACATATGGGAGAGTGGCTCCTGATGAAGTGAAGGAAATCCTGAATGAATACAGTTAGAGCACTTCACTGTGTCCATACTTATTTCTTATGCCATTTTTTCGTGTAATCAGACCGGCAGGCCGCAAATTCATGTCAAAGCGTCATTCGGCCTGATTATTGAGGCCAGTAAAAGCGGCTGAGAATAAAAACTGACCGTTCCGCTTTTACAGAAAGGGATTATATGGACACAAATAAACTCATAAGGAAACATAACCGTATTACTGAACTTATTGCCGGAAAACAGGTAAGGCAAAGTATTGAGTTAATAAAAGAACTAAGTGCTGTCTCAGGCAACGGCGATCACAGGCAGCAGCTGGAGAATATTGAGAACACCTACAAGAATATGGTAAAGTATACCATAGAAGGTGTGCATGACCCTGAAAGGCACAGGGTTCTTACACATATGCTGCAGTCCCTGCTTGAGCTGGCTGACAGCGTGAAACAGGAGATACTTGCCAGGGACTCCGGATGGCATACATACTGGTTAAAGGAAAACACTGCCAGGGAACAGAAGCTGGCCGGCAAAAGCATTATTGAAACAGTTGACGACCTTATATTCAAGGAAGAGCTGGATGAATGGCTGAACCAGGCTGACACTGTTTCTCTTGATCCTGAATCAGATCATGCACGCAAACACAGGACTCTAGTCAATAACATTTTCAACCATCTCTGGCTGACCGATAACTATGGCGAGGCCGAAACAGATCTTTTCAGGCTCATAATGAGCAGGAGCAAATTTGAATGGTATGAGCAGAGCCTTTTTGTAAGCGCTGTAACCCTTAGTGCACTGAGATTCTGGGAACAGGAAAAAATTCATATCCTTGTGTCGCTTTACCGGGACAGGTCAGAGCAGGTCAGCGAAAGGGCACTGGCAGGGCTGCTGCTTGTATTGTACTATTATGACAAGCGGATACACCTTTATCCTGAAATAGAAAAACTGCTCAGGGAGCTGTCAGTTGACGGCGACTTCAGGGATCACCTTAAAATAACAATACTTCAGATCATCAGGTCGGGCGAAACGGAGAATATAAGCAAGAAACTTCATGATGAGATACTGCCCAGGGTGGCAGAGCTAAGGCCTAAAATTGAAGACAAGCTTGACCTGGATAACCTGCTTCCCGAAGATATGATGGAAGGTAAGAATCCGGACTGGTCCGATATGTTCAAGGAATCGGAAGACCTGTACAAAACGATGGAAGAATTCTCAAAGCTGCAGATGGAAGGTGCAGATGTCTATATGTCAGCTTTCGCGAACCTTAAGAATTTTGATTTCTTCAGAACTTTACCAAACTGGTTTATGCCTTTTCATCCTGATCATGAAGCTATTGACGTATTGTTCAGGGACGAGGTGCTGGCTGAGGGTACAAACGAGCTGGCTGAAGCATTGTACAAAACTCCTTTTATATGCAACTCCGATAAATTCAGCCTGGTACTAAACCTTCAGCACCTGCCGTCCAGCCAGAAAGAAATGATGCTGAAGGTTTTCCGTATGGAGCTGGAAGGACTGGAACAGATGAAGGACAGTGAGCTTGATCTTGATCCTGCAAAGTCATTCAAGACAAATGTAACACAGTATCTGCAGGATCTCTACAGGTTTTTTAAATTATCCCCATACAAAAAGGAATTCGATGATGTTTTCCGGGGAGCTCTTAATTTTCACAAAACCAAGCTGTTCAATATGGTTCTTAAAGACAGTGAAGGAATGTCAACATTCGCGGACTACTATTTCGGGAAAGATTTTTACGATGAAGCACTTGACCTTTACCTTGAAATGATAGAAGCCACAGCTGATGAAGCCCAGCTTTATGAAAAAGCAGGGTACTGTTACCAGCAAAATGCTTATTATGCGGAAGCGCTTGCTATGTATAAAAAGGCGGAGATGCTGGACAGGAAGATATGGACTCTTAAAAAGATCGGTTTCTGCAACAGGAGGCTGGGTAATCACAGCGAAGCACTGCAATATTATCTTGAAGCAGAAAAAATGGATCCGCAAAACATGCATACAATTGCAATGATTGGCCACTGCTACCTTGATATGCATGATTTCGATGCGGCCCTGAAGCACTATTTTAAAGTTGAATATAATGACCCTGACAATATCAGGATACTGAAACCAATAGCCTGGTGTTATTTTGTACAGGGGAAATATGAGCAATCAAAAAAGTATTTTGATAAGATAACAAGGGATAAAATGACCGGCCATGACTATATCAATGCCGGACATCTTGCTCTGTGTATGGGAGATCGTGTAACAGCTCTTGAAAATTACAAAAAAAGCATAACGGAAGGCAAGATGGATAAAACTGCTTTCCTTGAACTGTTCAATGATGACAGGGACATCCTTATAGCCAATAATATAGATCCTGATGACCTGCCGATAATTACTGATTATCTGTTTTTCACTCTCGAGGACTAATTACGGTTATAATGCCTGCGATAACTGGTATCCCTGTCCGGATTCCTGCTATCCCTGGTATTCCTGTTATAATTTCTGCTTTTATCCCTGTCTGGCCAGTCTTTTCTTCCTCTGACAGAGTCAATACGATCATATGACTCTACACTTATTTCGTCCCGGTGGCGGTCACGACTGCCCGGCCCCCTCTTATCCCTGAATTCCCTCATAGCCTTACGCCTGTTGCGTTCAAACTCCTCAAGCTTTTCAATCTGTTCCTTGTTCAGAACAGGTTTAATAACCCCCCATTGATCATCCATCAGGGATTCAAAATCATCCCGGAACTGCCTGTTCAGCTTATTAAAAGAATCGGCATATGACTCTATTATACTATCCAGCTCCTGCTTCTGCTCCTCTGAAGGCTCCACTATCTTATAAAAATGCTCCCTGAAATATTGTTCAGAAGCAAAGGTACGTACGGGCCTCATTCTCTTATGCCTGAGCTGGGCTGATGTCAGCATGCCAATAACAAATCCAAGCAGCAGGGTCAGTATTATTAATATAGTTATTCTAAGTTTCATATTTAAAGATTTATTCACTTCAGTCATAAGATCACTTACTCCGGGTTCACATTCACTTCATATGATGATAATTTTATGCATTAATGTTTTATTCACTCATCAGGCTTATTAACACACCATCCACCTGGTTGTCAATTCCAAGCAGGGTGTCATAGGATAATGATCCCTGGCTTAGAAAAAGGCTAAGTGCAAGAATCAGTATTGCTGCGGCTCCCGGAATAGCGACCCTCAAAAAGACCTTATCGAAGGACCTGATGATTTCCCGTTTACCATTGATATATATTTTACCTGAAACAATACGGCTCATGACCCTTTCACGAAATCCGTCACTGAATCTGTGATCGCCAATAAGCTCCCTGTCAATAATATCACGTTCATTGCTCTCCAGCTCGGAGCTTAACGAACGCAATAAAAGATCTTTTATTTCATCGGGTTTCATAATATCCATTATAGCTCCTTTAGTAATTCCTTTAACTGTTCTTTTGCCCTTGACAGTCGTGATAATACGGTGCCCAGTGGCAACTCCAGTATATCAGCCGTCTCTTTAGTACTATAGCCCTGTATGCTGCGCAAAATAACGACAGCCCTGAAATCAGGGTCAAGTTTTGAGATCGCAAGGTTTACACAGTCTTTTATGTCCCTGCTCTCCTCATCATTATAAGATGCCGGATCGATCTCAGTCATATCTTCTTTATCATCCGAGCGGTAAAACAGAGAAAGCAGCCTTTTTCTGCGCCTGATCTCATTAAGTGACTGATTTATTGCAATACGCTGTATATAAGTGCTCAGCTTTGAATCACCCCTGAAATCCTTCAGACTTTTATACAGACGTATAAAGGTATCCTGACCTGCATCTTCAGCCTGCTGTGTATCACCCAACATACTTTTAGTTGTTCTGGCTACCATAGTCTCATACCTCCTGATGATCTCACTGAATGCATTATTATCGCCATTCAATGTGCGCCGGACCAGCTCCATCTCATCAGAATGGATATAATCATACTTCACCATATACACTTATAAGACAATTATTATGAGTATTTTATTCCCTCAGCGCAGATCTTTATTCAAAAACTCAACCTTCAGCTCAGGGGTATAACGAATAAGATAAAGGTTATTATTCTCAAAACCATTCATCAGGCCTGTTCGGTTAAAACTGTAATCAACCTGAAGCAGGTCGGGTTTATGAATTGAAGGCCGGTACATAAACTCGGACCCGTGCATTGCCAGACCACTGACAAAATAATACATCATATCATAGCTCTGCCAGGCATAACTACGCACCGGTGGTTCCATCTTAAAATGCTCCCTGTATCTTTTCAGGAATTTTTTTATATCATCACGCTTATAATCAACCCAGTTAGGAGTATATATCATTATCCCCAGTTCATAAAAATACATCGGATCAAGGTTATCCAGCCATCTGATATCCGGATAACCTATCAGTTTGATATTATACTTACGCAATAAGCCGTGTACATTAACGATAACTTCGCTCATAACAGACTCATCATCAGAGGCCAGTATTACCAGATTGGGTTTCTCAGTGCTCATCGCATGGTCAATACTGTTTATTGTATCGCCATATGATGAACGGCTGGTAAAGAATACTTCACGAAAGCTTATATCATTAAAAGGTATCTTAAGTCTCAGGTTACGGTATATTTTATCCTTGAAACGCCTTGAAAGGTCTGCACTCCAGGCCGTATCAGCATGAATAAAAATAATGTTATGATCATAAAAATCACTTATCCTCCCGGCCATGGCATCCTGTATAACATCAAGCGAGGGCTGCATCTTGAACAGGTAAGGGTTCGTCCTCAGCACTTCAGTATTCTGTGATGCAAGGGGTGAAACCACGGGTATCCGGTATTTACGGGCATAGGGTGCCACAAGTTCCATATTATCCGGGTATACCGGCCCTATCAGCAGGTCTGTATTACGTAAACGGCCTGTCTCCATAAACCTGGCAACCCTTAAGGAATCACGCATGGTATCAAAAACCTGCAATTCCACATCCAGTCCCTTTTGTATCAGTGACTGCACAGCCAGCAGGGCTCCTTCATAGAACTCAACAAAGATCTCACTGCGGGGATAAATCCAGTCATCAGGCCGTTCTATTTTTTTATAAATCTTCCTGCCATCACTGTCATAATCAGATGAGTCGATATATGTACGTTTGCTGTTCTCCTCAAGCATCAGTGGCAGCATAAGTGTTACATTTACTTTCCCTTTAAGATCTTCAACAGCTGTATAATCAGTCTCCGTACCCTCAAATAAATATGTGAGTTTTTCATCATCAATAACAGTGGTATCAGTCACGATGCCTGCCTCACCCTCTTCTTCCTCTATCAGAGGGATTCTTATCATCTCCCCTTCTTTTGGAAACAATAATCCTTTATTAACACGTCTTATATCCCTGATGCTGACATCATAATCCCTCGATAATGTGGAATAATTCTCTCCTTCCTGTACCCTGTGCAGGATAATACCCGGTTCATCTGTCTGGAAATACTGTGGCTGTTCCCGGAACTGTTTCTTTGGTATTGCCAGCTCGGTGCCCACCGGCATATCATAGATATTGATACCCGGATTTGATTCAATTATCATATCTTCAGGAATATCATATTTACGGGAGAGTGAGTATACGGACTCGCCTCTCTGTAGCACATGATAATTATACCGCTCCCTGTCCTTTTCCTGTTTAATCTCTTTTTCTTCCTCAACAACAGGTATTTTTAAAGCCTGGTCAATTCTCAATCCATACACCGCAGATGGATTCTCCCTGCTGATGGTTTCTATTGAAACATTATATGCTTTTGCTATTGAATAAAGGGTCTGGGATGAATCAACTATATGAATATAATAGGCTTGCCCATCAATGATTACCTTATCTTTTGATTTTTCTATCCTGACCTGTGAGAAGAGTCCGGCAGACATTACTGTAATCATCACTACAGTCACATAAAGCCTCAACAGTATGCTGTTCATTTATCGATTAATTTACAAAGCGCAACAAAGGTAAAAAAATATCCAGCAAATCACCTGCCAAAACTGTTTCTGACAGGACAGATTCACAAATAAGACAGCCACCCCGGGTTTATGCTCATTAAAGTGTTCAGTTAGCCAGGACTATTTTATCTCACTGAAATATTTCATAAACTGTATACGCTCATAGGATGAGGGATCAGTGCTTTCTTCCTGGCTCATCCTGCCCCTGAACTGGTCTATGGAATTATATCCTTTATCCTCCATCCAGTCATTCAGTCCGCCCAGCATCTTCTGTATATGACCCCGTCCGTTGCGGTAGATAGCTGACACCACCTGTACGGCCCTTGCCCCGGACAGTATCTGCTTAATAAGATCTTCAGAGCTATGAATGCCCGTTGATGCCGCAAGGTCACATTTCACCCTGGGAGACATTATGCCCATCCACCTTCTTACATCACCCGCTTCACCAGGTGCACTGTAGGTGTCTGAAGACTTTTCCTCAAAATTATTTATATCAAAGTCAGGTGTATAGTAGCGGTTAAACATGACAATTCCATCAACTCCTGTTTCAGAAATTTTCTTAACCATGGCTGCCAGGTTGGTAAAGCATGAAGTTATCTTAACAGAAACAGGTATATTTACACGGCTTTTAACCTTTGCAATAATATCAAAATAAATCTTTTCAATATCTGCGGCATCCAGACTCTCATCTGTCGGAAGCACTGCTATATTCAGTTCGAGCGCATCTGCTCCCGCCTCCTCAAACTGGTTTGCAAATTTCACCCATTCGGCTGCTGACACACAATTAATACTTGCAATCACGGGTATTGTCAACCTGCTTTTAACATCCCTGATAAGCTTAATATAGGCTGACATTGTCCGCTCCCTGATATGCACATCTATATAATCAAGAGTTTCGGACTTTGCCGAATAAATCATATCATTCCGGTATGCTTCTTTCAGGCTGGCATCCACTTCAAGCATTATTTGTTCTTCAAACAGGGATTTCAGCACCACCGCACCGGCCCCTGCCTTCTCGAGCTCAATAATATTATCAACAGAGTCAGTCAGACCGGAGCTCCCTATAATAAGAGGATTACTCAGTGACAATCCAAGATATTTAGTAGTCAGTTCTGCCATTTTTATAATTTTTTATGATTTTACACAATTTAATAATAAATAATAAGGTGCTTTAGAAGAGCTAGCCTTTTTTCACCTTCTCCTGCAGGTACTTATGCATACCTGATGCTGCCTTCCGTCCGTCACCCATTGCCAGTATCACTGTTGCACCCCCACGCACTATATCGCCACCTGCAAATATGCCTTCAACAGATGACTGCATACTTTCCTGATCCACTTTTATTGTTCCCCAATCTGTAACTTCAAGTTCAGGCATACTGGCAGGAATAAGGGGGTTGGGTGACACACCGATGGCAACCACCACGGTATCCACCTCAACTTCATATTCAGAACCTTCCATAGGTATGGGCCTTCTTCGTCCCGATGCATCCGGTTCACCCAGTTCCATCTTCTGCACCAGCATCTTATTGACATTGCCCTTCTCATCAGCAAAATACTCAACGGGACTGTTCAGGTTCATAAATTCAATATCTTCTTCCTGTGCATGTTTTACTTCCTCAACACGTGCCGGCATCTCCTCTATGGATCTGCGGTAAATAATCATTGATTTATCAGCTCCCAGCCTTTTTGATGTCCTTACCGAATCCATTGCAGTATTTCCACCGCCAATAACAGCCACTTTTTTACCGCTGAAAACAGGAGTGTCAAAATCAGGGCTGGCAGCATTCATAAGGTTAACACGTGTAAGGTATTCATTTGATGAAAATATTCTCCTGTAATTCTCACCCGGGATATTCATAAATTTAGGCAATCCTGCACCTGAGCCCACAAAGAAAGCCTCAAATCCTTCTTCCTTAAGGTCAGCCACTGTTGCTGTGGTACCAACAATAAAATTTATTGCAAATTTAACGCCCATTTGCTTAAGGTTCTCGATCTCCACATCCACAATTTCATTAGGAAGCCTGAATTCCGGGATACCGTATTTCAGCACTCCCCCTATTTCATGCAATGCTTCAAAAACTGTTACATCATAGCCCCACTTTATCATATCACCTGCTACTGCCAGTCCGGCCGGACCGGATCCTATAACAGCAACCTTGATTCCGTTTTTCTCTTCCACATGCGGCACTGAAATATTACCGCTGTCTCTTTCGTAATCAGCAGCAAATCTTTCAAGATGCCCGATTGCCACCGGATCCTTCTTCAGTTTCTGCACATAGAAACATGATGCCTCACACTGTACTTCCTGGGGGCAAACCCTTCCGCACACTGCTGGCAGTGCATTTGTTTCCTTAAGCACTTTTGCTGATTCAAGAAAATCTCCCTGCTCAATCCTTTTGATGAATTTAGGAATATTTATACTGACAGGACATCCGCTTATGCACGTGGGGTCAACACAATCAAGGCATCTCTGCGCCTCTTTCAGGGCCATCTCTTCGCTCAGCCCCTTATTTACTTCCTTATGATTCTTATTTCGTACATCAGGATCCTGTTCGGGCATCTTAACCCTTTCTATGGCAGTGCGTTCCTTTGCTTTCTTGCT
>CAZGUR010000025.1:9221-9863 GCA_964529295.1 uncultured Rikenellaceae bacterium
GAGCTCTTCTCTCCAGGCCTGCTGACGTTCTGATTTTAATATACTCTCTATAGTTTCCATATTACATTTTTGGTTTTTCAGGTAATAAAAATTTTGACGGGACTATTTTTCCACTGACTCAAGAAATTTCTCATAATCCTCTCTCTCCTGGTCTTCATAAGCACCAAGTCTCATTATCATCTCATCAAAATCTATTCTATGAGCATCAAATTCAGGACCGTCAACACATACAAATTTTGTTTCCCCGTCAACGCTGACCCTGCAGGCCCCGCACATACCTGTACCATCAACCATTATAGTGTTAAGGCTGGCTATTGTCGGCACATTATACTTCTTTGTGGTAAGGGAGGCGAATTTCATCATTATGGCCGGGCCTATTGTAACAGCCAGGTTCACCTTTTCAGTATCCAGTATTTCCTCCATACCATGGGTTACCAGTCCCTGCCTGCCATAAGATCCGTCATCCGTCATAATAACAAGCTGGTCCGAGCATTCCTTCATCTCATCTTCAAGTATCAAAAGGTCCTTATTCCTGGCTGCAAGCACGCTCACCACCCTGGTGATCTTTCTTCCCCTGGTCTTCGTTCGAGGGGTCACGGGCATTTTGTTCCAGGAATTGGCATACGTCATCGTTTTCGCCCT
>CAZGUR010000025.1:9873-19927 GCA_964529295.1 uncultured Rikenellaceae bacterium
GGGCAATACCCACGCCTCCGCCTGCACACAGTACAGTACCGACATTTTCTATCTCAGTAGCATGACCCAGTGGACCAACAACATCAGTCAGGGTGTCACCCTCATTCATCAGGCATAATTTGTGTGATGTAAGTCCCACTTTTTGTATCACCAGGGTGATCGTACCCTTTTCAGTATCGGCATCAGCAATGGTAAGAGGTATCCTCTCTCCTTTTTTGTCAATCTTCACAATAACAAAATGTCCTGCTTTTCGCTTAGAGGCAATGCGTGGAGCATCTATTACAAGCTTTACAACATTATTGTTCAGCTGTTCTTTCTCAACAATTTTATTCATTCCTTGAAGTTTATTATAAGTATCCGTTTAGTTAATAATTATCGTACTTAAAAAATAAATTCCAAGGTGGAGATTTTTTTCATCGTTACCAACGAAAATCAACACTTTCTGAAATATGTTTAAAAACAGGAATACTCAAGGAAGCCAGGTTCTGCCAGAACCGCTTATTTCACCCGGTCACTGAGAAATTCAGTAATATTTTTTTCTATCCTTTTTTCCACATCAGTGATATCCGCCCTTATGAACTGATCACCTGTGATCTTTTCAAATAATTCAATATAACGTTCGGAAACTTCCATAACAAATTCATCTGTCATTTCAGGCACCTGCTGTCCGGGCTGCCCCTGAAATCCATTCTTCATCAACCATTCCCTGACAAACTCCTTGGAAAGCTGTTTCTGCGGCAGGCCTTTATTAAATCTTTCCCTGTACCCATCAGCATAAAAATACCTTGAAGAATCAGGAGTATGTATTTCATCAATAAGGTATATGATACCGTCTTTCTTACCAAACTCATATTTTGTGTCAACCAGTATCAGGCCATGAGCAGCAGCTATTTCGGATCCCCTCAGAAACAGTTCCATTGAATATTTTTCCAGCATCTCATATTCATCTTTTGATACCAGTCCGCTGCTTAGTATTTCTTCCTTTGATATATCCTCATCATGCAAGCCCTGCTGAGCTTTTGTTGTAGGAGTAATTATTTGCTTGTCAAAACCCTGATGTTCCTTCATACCACCGGGTACCGGCACCCCACAAATATTTCTCGCTCCTGACTTATATGAACGCCATGAGCTTCCTGTCAGGTAAGCCCTTACAATCATTTCTACAGGGTAAGGCTCACATTTATGACCGAATGTTACATTGGGATCCGGTACGGCTATCTTCCAGTTAGGCACTATATCAGCGGTAGCATCCAAAAATTTTGATGCTATCTGGTTCAGCACCTGACCCTTGTAGGGTATACCCCGTGGTAATACTACATCGAAAGCCGATATACGGTCAGTAACAATCATCAAAAGATAGTCATCGCCTATATTATAAACTTCTCTGACCTTTCCGTGGTACACATCTTTCTGTCCCGGAAAACTAAAATTTGTATCCTTTATTGCCTGTGACATTTTTCTGTAATTTATTTATTAATAATAGAATGTATTTTTAATTAACTAACATCCCGGAAATCCGCCTGTTATCAGGTTTCTTTATCTGTTTCACCATTTTCCGTTTCCTCCTTTTCATCCACATCATAGGCCCTTACAATATCCTTTACCAGCTTATGCCTCACTATATCCCTCTCATCGAATTCAATTATTGATATCCCTTCAATTCCCTTCAATATTTTTATTGCCTGAAAGAGTCCTGATTTCCTCTTATCAGGCAGGTCTATCTGTGTTATATCACCAGTCATGATAAACCTGGAGTTGACACCCATTCTTGTAAGAAACATCTTAAGCTGGCTAATTGTTGCATTCTGTGCTTCATCAAGTATAACAAATGAATGTTCCAGTGTTCTTCCCCTCATATAAGCCAGGGGTGCAATCTGTATTGTACCATCCTCAAGCCATGCTTCAAGCTTCCGGAAGTGTATCATATCCTTCAGCGCATCATAAAGAGGCTGCAGATAAGGATCCAGCTTCTCCCTCATATCCCCGGGGAGGAAACCAAGCCTCTCTCCGGCTTCAACTGCCGGCCTGGTGAGCACAATCTTTTTTACCTGCTTGTTTTTAAGTGCCCTGACAGCCAGGGCTATGGCTGTATATGTCTTACCGGTACCAGCCGGTCCGTATGCAAGCAAAAGGTCGTTAAGCCTGTATTCCTCTACAAGTTGAGCCTGGTTAACTGTTCGTGCCCTTATTGGTCTTCCGCTCACATTATATACCAGGTTCTCATCAAGCACACCTTCAGTTGCCGCCTTAAAGAGATCAGGATCATTGAGTATTCTTTCTGCATCCTCCTTTTGCAGACTGTTATGCTTCTCAAAGAAGGCAATCATCTCTTTAAGCCTGGTTTCAAATCTGGCTACCTCATCCTCCTCTCCTATAGCTTTAACAGTATTTCCCCGTGCAATAATTTTTAATTTTGGGAAATAATCCTGTATACTGTCAAACAAAACATTATCTGAGCCAAAAAAAATCCTGGAATCAATATCTTCCAGTTCAATAATCTTTTCCACCATACACGCTTGTCCCTTTTTAAATAAAACCTGTGAATTCTCAAAAAAAAACCTTAGGTTTGAATCATACAAAGTAACCTATTTTTTTTACAAGAATATCATCTACAGCATAAGTTTTTAAGGATGCCTGTAATTACTCTTACTACTGAATGGCAAGCATTTGATTATTATCATGGCATACTGAAAGGTAAGCTTGTAAGTTTATGTCCGGGCACAGCTGTTATTGATAATGCAACAGGTCTGAGCCCTTTTAATATACAGAAAAGTGCTTTTGTTATAAGGAATACCTTCAATCACTATCCCGGTGGCTCGGTTCATATAATAGCGGTACAGTCGGAATACAGTGAAAAGAGTCCTCATGTTATCATCAAAGCCAAGGATCATTTTTTTATAGGTGCAGATAATGGTATTTTTCATTTAATACTAAACTCAGCTCCTGATAAGATCATTATGCTTGACAGTGGAAAAGAAGGGGAACATATTGATGAAGCACAGGTATTTGCTGATGCAGCTGCAAAAATTATCAGCACCGGGGATATAAGCAGTGCCGGGACTGAAAAGAAAGAAATCAGGGAGATGGTTCCGTTCAGGGCCACTATTGAGAAAGATGCTATCTCAGGCAGTATCATATATATTGACACTTACGGCAATGCTGTCTCAAATATAACCAGGGACTTATTTACAAGAGTTTTTGCTAAGAAGAATTTCCGGATAGCAATTAGGTCAAACACAAATATTATTGACCATATAAGCAAATCCTATAACAGTGAATCTATCGGGGAACTGCTTGCGGTTTTTAATTCACTGAACCTGCTGGAGATAGGTATTAACGGGACAGATGCCTCGGAACTTCTGAGTATACAGGTTGGTGATATTATCAGAGTTGCCACACCGGGAGATAACAAAAAACCAGGAATGCTTTCTTAGAATATCAGATTATGGAACCGGACGGAAGGCTTAAAGCTTTTAAAGAATTACTGGATATCATGGACAGACTGAGAGTCAGTTGCCCATGGGATATGAAACAGACGAACGAATCATTAAGGAAACTAACGATAGAAGAAACATATGAGCTGGCTGACGCCATACTCGATAATGATTACAAGGCTATCTGTGGGGAGCTGGGCGACCTGATGCTGCACATAGTTTTTTATGCACGCATAGCTTCAGAGAAAGACAAGTTTGACATCAGTCATGTGCTGGAGGGTATAAACAAAAAACTCATCTACAGGCATCCTCATGTTTTTGGCGACACTGAGGCCCGCAGTGCCTCCGAGGTTGAAGAGAACTGGGAGAAACTTAAATTAAACGAGTCTGATAAGTATAAGCCGGTGCTGTCAGGTGTACCGGACTCACTGCCGGCCCTGGTCAAGGCCAACAGGGTGCAGGAGAAAGTAAGAGGCGTGGGATTTGACTGGGAAGACAGGACACAGGTTTGGGAAAAGGTCGATGAAGAGATTAAGGAATTAAAGAAAGAGTTGGAGGAGGGTACAGAGAAAGAAATTGAATCTGAATTCGGTGATGTCTTTTTCTCACTTATTAACGCAGCACGCTTATATGGTATTGACCCTGAATCAGCTCTTGAGAGAACCAACAAAAAGTTTATTAAAAGGTTTAATTATCTCGAGGAAAAATGCATACGCCAGGGCAAATCACTTCATGATTTAAGCCTGGCAGAGATGGATAAAATATGGCAGGAAGCCAAGAATCTTGAATAAGCCCTCATTCTTCTGCCGGTCTTACCAGCCTTCTAAGGATTTTATTTCAGGCGACTATGGGTCTATCTCATTATTTTACAGGTCTTACCAGCCTGAACCCTATATTATCATACCCTCTTCTGAGATCGAAACTTTTTATCCTTGTATAAACGGTACAGTTATCACCACGGTCAGCCCAGCTGCCGCCCCTGATAACCCTGGATGTTCCTTTCGCCGGACCCATAGGATTTTCCGCAGGTGATAAAGCATAATAATCAGCATCAAATATATCATTACACCACTCGCTCACATTACCTGACATATCATATATCCCCAGTCTGTTGGGTTTAAGCTGTCCGCGTTTGTAGAGACCCCGCCCGTTAGGCATGAGCTCACACATTGCCCCCTTGCTGTTACGGTAGTACCAGCCCAGCTCATCCAGTTCCTCACCCCCTGAATAGGTAAATGAACTGTTTTGGCCGCCGCGTGCTGCAAACTCCCATTCTGCCTCAGTCGGCAGTCTGCCCCCTGCCCATTCACAAAACATACGTGCCCCATCCCATGTAACAAGTATGACAGGAAAAGTGCCGGCACCTTCAATCACCTTAAACCTTCCATCCTCATAATATATATGCACCCTGAAGCCTGTCTTTTCATAATCGTCACCATACACCTTAAGGAAATAGACAGGGTATGCGTTCAAAACTACTATATCACTATCCCCTTCAAATAAAATATCATCAATATGACTGTTCAGAAATCCGGCAAACTCCTCATTGCTTACTTCGTATTTACCTATCATATATGAATCAAGACTCACCTCATGTACCGGCTTAGCCGTATCATCTGCCTTTTCATCACCCATTAAAAAAGTACCGCCTTTTATCTCTGCCATATCGGTTTTAATAAGCGGAATAAATTCAAGGGCATTAGCATAGACATATCCCTTTTCATTCCTGGCATATGCCCTGGTATAATATTTCCTGCCTGTTTCCAGTCCTTCTATCCTGTAATCAAATTTACCGTTGTCACCTTCAACTATGGCAAAGTTGTCCTGTTTGGTTGGCTCCGCGGCGGTATCCCAGACTATACCCCTTTCTATAACATCCAGTCCACCGTCATCCTTCAGATTGCCGGTAACGGTAACCGCGTTGTAATCAATATCTTTCACTCCGGCTGTCTCCACTTCGGGTATGCCCAGTTTTGTTAATATAATTATTTCATCACCATAGGAAACACCCTCGCTGTTAACTGCATATGCCCTGAAATAATATTTTGAACCCGGATCAAGATTTTCAACCACATCTTCAAATGTCCCTGTCCCTTTCCCGAAACCTGACACATTACTGTCTATACCCGGATTCTTTAACATGGAGTAGCAAACACCTGCATCAGTAACTTTATGGCCTCCGTCATCCACAACCTCAATATTCATCCTCACAGAAGTGACCATAATCCTTCCGGGCTGCCCGGTCTTTACTGTTGGCGGGCCTGTTGTTTCAAAATCTTTTACCTCACCGTATGTTGTTGTGAACCTGTTTCTTGCAAAAGAGCGGTAATAATATTTTGTAAAAGGTCTTAGCTCATCCAGTTCAAGCCTGTAACTGCTATTCCCGGAAGCATAACTTACGAAATCATCAACAACGGGTCCGGTATTTTCCGAATAGCATATTCCATAGGCAATAAGCTTTTCTCCGCCATTGGTAATAAGTTGTCCACCTGCACCGGCTGTGACAGAATGTATATCTATCACATCCCCGGTACGTACCAGCGGTATGCCATCTCTTGTTTTTATATTCAGATAATTACTGTAGCCGGTTCCGGCACTGTTTTTTGCATAAGCCCTCATCCGCAGCTCCGTATCTCTTGGGAAACCTTCAATAATACCATCTGTGCCAAGCCCGGTGTTACTGATTATTACCTTCTCCTCCCCTTCACTCTTATCACTGACAGCTGAATACGATATGCCTTTCTCAAGTATCTTTAGTCCCCCGTTACTTATTATCTCAAAGGCTGCATCAATGTATGTTGCACCAGTGGAGGATACATCGAATTCAGCCAGAACAGGCGCTACACCTATGATATTCAGGAGCAGGTTTTTTTCTGAAACCTGCTGATCAGCATCTTCGGCGCGGACACTGTATATATATTCTCCTGCCTTCATAGCCGAAGTGTTTAATCTGTGGATATACAGGCTGTCGGGACCGGAATACAACTGTTCATCATCAAACATCACACTGGCAGAAACCAGTTCATCTCTGTCATCCTCAAACCTGAATTCAAGATCCAGTGAACCGCCGTGTGTAATACTTATTGTATCCGAAGGCTGGTTATGACTGATAAGCGGTTGATTATTTTTGCATCCTACAAAGAGAACAGAAATTATTAACAGTAATAATAAAAATTGTGGAAGTCTGGCAGAGTTAGTCATATCCGGATAAATTGCTTAGGTTTCTCCATTATGAGAGTTGAATATTTTTCACAATCCTAACAAATTTAAGAAAAAGAATACAATTAATCCATTATCTTTTCAATCGCTTTTATTGCCACTCTCTAATCAAAATATTTTTTCGCCCGGTTCAGAATATCATTTCGCAATTATATTTAATATATCCATATCGTGGAATAATATCGTCTGTCTTTACCAAACCAGGGATATCTCTACCACCGGCTCATGCTCTTTTCGTATTTTTCCTTAAGTGTATTATATATCTCTGATAGTTCATTATACCTGATATATGCATAGTTGCCCGGACTCTGATCTGCCCTGCTGATCATTGAATAGAGGTACATTATCTGGTCTGAAAGCATAGGTTGGGGATATCTTATATCATCCCTTGTCACCAGTTTTGATTTTATTCCTTTTAGTTCATCCTTAATCCCGTCTCGCTTCCTGCTCTTTCCGGCCGGCTCATCACCACCGTCCTCAGCAGGTTCCAGTACCTCATTAATTCCGGCTATCATCTCTGATGTTTTACTGAACAGCTCAATAATATCCATTGACAGCTCAAACTGTTTCTGATAAGCAGAAAATGTCATTCCCTCTTCTATGATGCGAGGATCAGGCAGCAGGTCAAAGCCTGAACTCATTCTTTTATCATTCACTACCAGTCCGGCTACATACCTTGCAGGTACTGCTTTGGGTCCGCGAAACCTCCTGTTGCTTATACCTTCCGGCAGCTCCACATCCACACGCATATCCCATATCACACGGTGAAAGCCTGGGGTAGTATCTCCCTCAATGGTTTTCAGCAGCTCACCCTCCGTATTTTGTATCTCTATTAGGACCGATTCAACTTCCCCTGGCAGGAAGTAATCAAGGTATAAACCTCTCCTTTCAGGCGACCTGTAGGCATCATCCGTATTAAAAAATACAGGCTCCTGATTCATAGCGGCCGGATTAAACTCATGCAGCGGGCTGATATTATCCATTATCCAGAAGGATCGTCCCATTGTGGACAGTATGAGATCATTCCTGTACACCTTAATATCCGTAACCGGCACATCAGGAAGGTTCTGTTGCAGTGAGTACCAGTAGTCACCATCATCAAAGGAAACATAAACACCATGTTCTGTTCCGGCATATAGCAGACCTTCCCTGTCAGGATCTTCCCTTATGACCCTGGTGGGTTCATTCACCGGAATTCCGTTTGTCCCGTCAGTAAGCAGTGTCCATGATTCCCCGTAATCCACTGTTCTGAAAATATACGGTTTCCAGTCGTCCAGCATATACCTGTACACTGCCACATAAGCCTTAGCCGGATCATGAGGCGATGCTTCTATGGTTTGCACCCTTCCGCCGGGTGGCAGTGCAGCAGGTGAAATATCTTTCCAGCTGTCACCACCGTCCCTTGTGACATGTACAGGCCCGTCATTGGCTCCTGTCCATATCACTCCCTGTCTGAGCGGAGATTCGGCAATGGCATATATTGTACTGTAGAATTCTTCACCGGTAATATCCCTTGTGATAGGCGAACCTGATATCACCTGTTTATCAGCTTCAAAAGCGGTAAGATCAGGTGATATTGTTTCCCATGTCATACCATCGTCACGTGTAACATGCACATACTGTGAGCAATGATACACAAGATCAGGGTCATGAGGTGAAACCATTATAGGTGCCACTCTCTGGAACCTGAAATTAAGGTCTGCCGGGTTATGACCGTACATATTCTGTGCACCGACATAATACTGCTTTTCCTGTCCCGTCAGCTTATTATACACCCCGAATCGTCCCTTACAATTGGCATAGACTATATTATGATTACCCGGTTTGGGTATAACCGGACCTGTTTCACATCCACCCACAGCCATAATCGGGGGAGATCCCCTGTAGGTCCATGCTGCTTTGCCGGGCATAGCCAAGGTGCTGTTATCCTGCTGTCCGGCATACAGCCAGTAAGAAAAGCGGTCATCAACATTTACCTGGTACAGCTCAGCTGTGGGCTGGTTATCCTGGGCTGACCATGATTCTCCTCCGTCAAGTGTTACATTGGCCCCTCCGTCATTAGATTGTACTATTATATCCGGATTGGATGGATTGATCCACATATCATGGTTATCACCATGAGGTGTTGATCTTCTTTTCCAGGTACTCCCCCTGTCTTCTGATTTATAATAGCCTGTTGAGCTTACATGTATTATATCCGGATCAGTTGGATCAACATCCACATTGGTATAATAGAAGGGCCTGTCAAGCAGGTATGGCTCCTTACTCAAAAGCTCAAAATCAGCGCCCCTGTCGTCCGAAAAGAATAAGCCACCCTGGTCTTTTTCTGCCTCCATCAGCACATAAAGATTATCAGGAGCAGCATCGCATACGGCCAGGTCAGCTTTACCTATAATACCTGAGGGAAGGCCATTTTCCAGTTTCCCCCATGTCTTACCGGCATCATCAGACCTGAAAACACCACCTTCTGTTGAACCGGATATTATAGTCCAGGGCGTCCGTCTGGCTGTCCAGGCAGAAGCATATACAATATCAGGGTTACCTGGATGCATCTCTAAATCTGTGATACCCGTCTTATCAGATATATACAACACTTTCTGCCATGTCTTACCCCCGTCGTATGTTTTAAAAACACCTCTTTCTTCATTTGGACCAAAAGGATTACCTATGGCAGCTACATAACATATATCAGGGTTGTCTGGATGGATAAGCACAGCACCTATCAGCCCTGCCTCTTCGAGTCCCAGGAAACTCCATGTCTTGCCGGCATCATCTGAACGGTACACGCCCTTCCCGATAATCACATTACTTCTGAGTCCGTCCGAGCCTGTACCCACATAGACTATGTCCGGATTGGACTGTGACACCCTTATAGCGCCTATTGATCCTGTTTTAAAAAACCCATCAGATACATTTTTCCAGCTTATACCATAATCCATTGTTTTCCATACTCCCCCACCAGTAGCTCCCATATAAAAAACATTGGGCTGTGATTCGATACCTGCAACAGCGGTAACGCGTCCGCCACGCCAGGGTCCGACATTCCTGTATTCCATATCACGGAATGTATCTTCAAATGAAAAATCCTGCCCTGTGAGCAGGCAGCTCAGAAAAACGAAAAATAATACTGAAATAGTTCTCATCATGAGTTGTTTTATAGTTTAATAAAATCAACCCAAGATAAGCATTTCCGGGCATGCTTTTTATATTGTAAAACAGGATATTTACGACATGAGTATAAGGATCGCAGCCCCAGGTCAGAAAGCCCGGCAATTAACTGTTAATCATTATCTGCACTCTGCTCCGTTTCCTCTGTTTCCTTATTTTTCTCTGTTTCCTTATTTTCCTCTGTTTCCTTATTTTCCTCTGTTTCCTTATTTTCCTCTGTTTCCTTATTTTCC
>CAZGUR010000026.1:0-19713 GCA_964529295.1 uncultured Rikenellaceae bacterium
TCGTCTGCATCAATCACAGCGGGAGGCAGCTCAACGGTTATACGCTGCTTTCCTCCGGTACTTAAATTCACCTTTCTTGTAAGGGTCTCGTAACCAAGATATGATACGGTCATTTCATAATGCCCCTGTTCCAGGTCACTGAAAGAAAAACGGCCACCCGCATCCGTGGCGGTTCCTGTATTACCCGGATTCAAAATTACCGTAGCCCCGGGTAATGTCATCCCGGTGGACCCATCAACAACCCGTCCGCTAAGGTCCTGTCCGACGGTCATTATGCTTATCAGAATCACAAACAATAAAAATGATATTCGTTTCATTTGTTTAAAATTTTTAGTTTAATGGTATTATGGATATGTATTCATTTGCATATCGGTAACAAATGTATTAATTATCTGATTCAATAAACTGATTTTTGTCATAGTTGATCTTCAGATCCTGCCAGGCTTACTCAATAAAGAATATATAGGCCAGTTTTGCGCCTTTAAGATGCCTGTCGGCAAAAAAATCAGCCCCGGGATGAACCTGGAAACGACCGTCCTCATCATCGCCTTCATCAAGAAGCATAACTTCTGCCATATCGCTACGGTTCATCACTTCAGAGAAAGAGAAAACTACACGGTATGCATCTTTGGCGCCAATGGCAATAAGTCCCTTTGCCAGATCCTGGTCAGAAAAATCATATTTATCCCTGAGTATCTCAGATAGAGGCACTCCTGTGTATCGGCGCGGACCTTTAATTCCTTTGTGCGTTCCGAAAAATACCAGGTCATGGCTTAAAAATATATCACTTTCCGTCTCTGCATTATCGATTACAGATTTTTTATTACCCGGACTATTAATTTCAATCTCAGGCGAGAAAAGGGGCCTCAGGCCTTTATTTCCCGGGAAACTACGGGGAAATGACCGGATTATGATCTTTGAGGGTTTATCTATATTCCTTACACTTACCATATCGTTTGACGCCACCAGTCGTATATCATCCGGCAATGGCCATTCATCGTCACTTGCAGTAGGAAATACCGGCTGCACATGTGTGGCGAGGATAATATCGTGATTATGGTTTGTATAGAACAGCTCCCCCCAGCTGAAAACAGCCGACTCGCCTTTGTCATTCTCCACTATGACATACAAATCTGTATTGAGTCCGAATTCACCTTTATTATTCTTTGATACTATATAATCCTTTATAATATCCGAAAGGGAATAGCCTTTATACTGGAAAGCACCCTGGAATTCGGGATCACGACCCTTTCGTCGCGGAAAATATTCCTTCACCACCACCGAGCGTTCCTCAAGCTCATGAACATATGCCTGTCCGGGATTAAGCAATTCGCCCGATACATAGGGCATCTTGCCATCCAGTTTTACCGCTCTCTCGTTATCAAAGGGATCATTATTATACCTGGCCCGGATAACCGGGTTATCGAGATAATTCTGCAGGTATTCCTGCGTAATTGTTTCCCCTGATATCATATCCGGCTCCTGTGCCATCAATGCTGACAGCGAAAGGAACATAATTATTAACAAATAGTATATCCTTCTCATTGCTTTAAATATTTTTTATTTACCCGGATCCTTCTTAAAATTCACCTTATACTAACAGGAAGCGAATATAATTTTTTTGCATATCGCCTGCAAATGTTATACAATATGTATCACTGAAAAAAGGGCCACTGCCCGTGCAATGACCCATCCGGATTCCGTTTATTTTACTGGTGATCTTTAACCACCTCAATCAGTTCAGGCAGGTCCATGCCTATTTTCTTAAGGAATTCGATTTTCGGTACTCCATTGCTGTTCCATCCCCTTCTCTTATACACGGCATCAAGCAGGTCTTCATATCTTTTCTCCCTGTACCGGCGGGTAATGGCCAGTTTTTCCTCAACCGGCTTACCTTCGGGATCAACACCTATCAGTTCCTTCATCTGCTTATCATAGCGTTCGGCCCTTGACTTGTATTCTTCCACTGTAACGGGACCCGCTGCACGGTAAGGCTGCGCGTCATATTTACGCGTACCGTATCCCCTCCTGAGGTTAAATATACGCTGGAAGTTATAAACACGCTCAGAGTCATCGATCATACGGTGCTTATCGAAATCGCGTCCTGTAACCGCCTTATATATCGTTACATAGTTATCAACATGCTCGGGCACCTTGGCAGGCTCATCTGTTTCTGCATTATTCTCCGGCTCAACATCATTCCATGGCAGCTTGCACAGCCCTACCAGTCCGAACCATGTACGGAACATAGGGAAGTAATGCAGGGCTTCAGCCTTATCCTCAAAGCTGGGGATCTGGTTATTGACCATATCCATAAAGATAAGCCACGCTTCATCATGTTGTGGCCCCTTATTGGTCATTGCAAATCCGCCCTGCTGGGCAAGGGATTCTTTGGAGATATACTCTGAATATTCAAGTCCCTTGTTTTCCATTCCTATATCATTAAGGAACCCTGCATCGCCCCAGCCTTTTTCAATAAATATCTCTTTCATTTTCCTTACACCCTTCCCGGCAACAAGGCCGAAGCCCTCACCACGACTGAGCTGATGCAGCAGTTCCATGGCTGAGTCGGCATTGCCAAAATTGAGTTTCAGTCCTCCTGTTCTTTCCTCATTAAGAATGCCGTTTTCATAACATTCCATAATAAAGGCAAGCAGTGTACCCCATGAAATGGTGCATATGCCATAGGTATCGCAATAGAAATTGGCTTCAATAATATAGTCGCTGTTAAATATGCCACAGTTTGAGCCCAGTCCGCCCGCATTCTCATATTCAGGTCCGTCAACTATCACTTTCTGACCCTTGTAGGGACCGGTCCTTACCTCATAATTATCCACTCCTTTGGCGCAGGACATATTGCAGCCTATCCAGCATCCGTCAGGTACTCCCTGGGTAAACCTCTTTTTCCATTCATGTGAATCTATGTTTGCCGCATCGGGGTGACTCCCAAACTTGTAATTATTCGTAGGAAGCAGGTCATGGTCATTCATTATCTCCATAAGGTGGGCCGTACCAACTTCTGTCATTCTGGCCTGTTCGTGGTCAAACTCCCTCATTTCACGGTTAAACCTCTTACCGCGTTCCCTTATTGCTTCAAGGTCAACAACATTATTCAGGTTACCTTTAACACCGGGTATCTTGCATACAAGGGCTTTGATCTTTTTATCACGGAACACCGTGCCTATTCCTCCCCTGCCGGCCTGCTTCAGCCTGACCACCTTTCTCTTTGGATCATAAAAACTGAAATTGAGCATACCAATAAGTGAGTTCTCAGCAGCTGATCCTGCCGACACCACCCCGATATTCCTTTTATCTTTTTCATCATCAGCATACATCTCTGTAAGCTGCTCCGCCAGCATATGGCTGTCTGTTTCTTCGGCAGGCGCCTCTATTATCTCAATCCTGTGATTAACGCCGTCGATGTATATTATAACATCCTGCTCTGCCTTACCCTGGAGCTCAAGGGCATCATAACCGGCAAACTTGAGGAAAGGACCAAAGAAACCACCCACATTACTGTCCATTACCGAATTCGTCTGCGGTGATATGGATACCACCAGCGATTTACCGGTACCTGAATACTGTGTTATGCCGCCTATGGGTCCGGATGAAATAATTATCTCATTAGCAGGGTCATTCCATGGTGTGTCCGGCTTTGTGGCATCCCACAGAAGCCTGAGGCCATAACCTTTGCCGCCGATGAACTTTTCTTTCACCTGCTGCGGAACATCCTTTTCCTTAATCTCATTTTCACCTACATTGACATAAAGAATCTTGTCTGTATACCCTTTATCAAGAGGGGTCCAGTCGTATGCAAATTCCTTTAATAATTTGTGTTTGCCCTTAACTACCTGAATGTCCATATTTTATATAATTTTAAATTTATTCTTCTATATATATTTATTATTGTACCAAGTTAGCTTTCAAATATAGTTCATAAAATGACATATATCAATATGTTGCAGATTGCATAACGCAAGAAAGTATTAATATTATATCTTATTATAATTATCATTTATTTACCGGCATAATTAATATATTTTTGAAGTAAATAAAAGAAAAATGGCAGAACCTATAAAGCATTTTTATTCTCTGATAGGGTTTGACAGGGACAGGATAAGTGAATGGATTATCGGTGACAAATACATTGCCGTAATGAATACGGACGGAAATATTGGTGTATGCGCAAGGCTGGGTACAGAGATGGATGACGGACTTTTCAGGGACGGAGAGCCAGATACGGATGACCCGGGTCACAGAATCATACTCAATGCTTATTTTAATTCAATCTGTAACTACGAGAACCTCTATGAGGAGAGACGGGATATTTTTGACAGTATTGATTTCCGGGACCACAAACGTATTGTGATGATTGGCTGGTTCGAGAGCCTGTACAGGAAATTTTCGGAAAAAAATATAGCACTTGAGGTTTTTGACATACAGAAGGAGAGCCATATCCTGTCTGATATATCAGCCATGGAAAAATCACTTTCAGATGCGGGAAGTATAATTCTGACAGGCACTACAGTTTTCAATAATACCTTTACGGACATAATATCCATTGTTCCGGCCGGATGCAATATCTTCCTCCTGGGACCCTCCAATATATTATCGGAGGAGATGTTCAGGTACCCTGCTATAAAGGTTGTTTTCGGATCAGTATTTGAAAAAAATGACAGTCGCGTGCTGAAGGAAATTGCAGAAGGCAGTGGAACGCGTGGATTTCTGCCATATCTGCATAAAGTTTATATTATTAAAGATAATTACAGGAATGAGATTCAGCGAAATAAAAAAACAGCTCTCTGAGTTCACCGTTGGCATTGCCGGTGCGGGCGGACTGGGATCGAACTGTGCCGTTGCCCTGGCCCGAACCGGGATAGGGCGGCTGGTAATAGCCGATTATGACATTGTTGAGGCAGGCAACCTGAACAGGCAGTATTTTTTTACCCGTCAGGTGGGCATGCAAAAGACCGAGGCCCTGAAAGAAAATATCAGGGATATCAATCCTGATACCATTGTTAACACCCATGATACCAGGCTAAATAAAGACAACATCCCTGTTATCTTCGGTGAATGTGATATAATTGTTGAGGCATTTGACAGGGCTGAAATGAAAGAGATGCTTGCCGAAACAGTAATAAGCATATGGCCTGAGCGTCCGCTTGTTATGGGATCGGGGCTTGCAGGCTTCGGTGATAATAATAAGCTCAGGGAGAGAAGGCCTGGCAGCAGGCTTGTTATATGCGGTGATGAACAGACGGAAGTGTCTGAAGACCTTCCTCCCCTTGCCCCCCGTGTTGCCATTGTAGCGAACATGCAGGCCAATGTGGTTGTTGAACTATTATTAAAAGGAAAGGATGCATAATTCTTTTAATTATAAAATTTTAAACGAGTGAAAAGAAGAAGAAAAATATGCAGATAACACTTAATAACAGACCGGAAGAATTTGAGGGAGACAGTATGACCGTTACAGAAATGCTGGAGAAAAAAAAGTTCAGCTTCAGGATGCGCATTATTAAAATCAATGGCAGGCTGATAAAAAAGCATGACTATGATAAAGCAATCATCAGGGACGGTGATGATGTGCAGATGCTGTACCTTATGAGCGGTGGCTGAATGAAATAAGAGGCGGCTGAACGAGATAGACAGTCCATTGATTATTCAGAGTTTTTATTATAGGTTTGCAATATGAATGGTTTTATCAGGGGAAATATAAATAAGATACCGCCGGTACTAAGGAACAGATACTTCCTTACAGGACTGGTCTTCCTGGTATGGATAATCCTTTTTGATAATAATAACCTGGTTAACAGGTATCGCTTCATGAAGAACCTGCGTCAGCTTGAGAATGACAGGGAATACTATATGGATAGGATTGAAGAGGACAGGCGCAAGCTCAATGAGCTGAAAACCAGTGATGAAAACCTCGAGAAATTTGCCCGTGAACAATATTTCATGAAGAAGGACAACGAGGATATATATATTATTGTCGACGAAAACGGGAACAGGATAGACGAGTTAAAAAAGGAATGAATTCTTTCAGGGATCCGCTTTCAGAAAACAGACTTTAATGGGTCATCTTTCCAGTTGCCTGTATACAGCCAGCAGATCTTTGGCTCCCTGTGCCTTATGTTTCACACCGCTTAGGCGAAGCATGGCAGTGGCAGCTGCTGTAACAGGCATCCTTTTATGATAGCCCTCTGCATGAACAAAATTCAGGTATTTAACTATCCTGAACATATTGAACCAGGTAAAGAAGCGCTTTACAAATGATTCCTGTGAGGATGTATTATCACGTATCAGCTGTAGCTTATCCTGCCAGGAGTTTATGTTCAGGAATTCCAGCAGCCCGGGATTAAACCCGGACGACAGTTCATTTACCGGGCTTATATCCGGACTGTAATAATCCTTAACGCCGGCAAAAAATTGCTGAAGAAAGGAAAAAGCTGCAGGGTTATAGCTCATATAATCATTCTGCTTACCGGTAAGCATGCTGCTTATAACGGGACCGGTACCGAAGGGTACTCTCAGCGAATCCCTCGGAGATGGCTTAACAACTGTTGTGTTAAGGTAAAAATAACCGCCTGCCGGCACAAGTTTCTGAATAAAATAAAAATCCTCTGCTCCCTGTCTTTTGCTCATACCGCCTGCCCTGGCATAATGTGAGGCTTTAACAGCAATGGCAGATCCAAGGGTATGAAAGACCCAGGGGTAGCCGCTGTATTTCAGTGAGCGGTAATAATACCTGAGGTGCAGCTCATACTGTATTATTGCCTTATAAACATCAGCCGTCATATCCCCTTCCAGCGGGTGTTCAAAATATACAGAACAGGCCTGGTAATCTGTAATATACAGCCTCTCATACAGCTCAATAAGGTAATCGGATGACACTGTGCAGTCGGCATCAAGCGACACAATGACGCCCTCCGGCTTATCAATGCTGCTGAACCTTCTCAGCGCCTCATCCATGGCCATCTTCCTTGCCATGCCCACGCCCCATCCCGGCACTGACATTTTACCGGTATCATGCCATAGCAGCCTTATAAATGAATTATTGTTTCTTTTTTTCCATCCAGACAGCTCCGCGGATGTGCGGTCATTCTGCTGCAGCTGTGCGGCGGAAGCATGCCCGGGGGCATTAAGCAGCACTATCAGTTCAACACTGCCGGGTGGCTTTGTACAGTTAAGAAGGGAATTAAGTGTATTGATAATCCCGGCTTCATCAAAAGCCGGGATTATAATTATTATTGCTGTATCTTTTTCCGGTATACCTTCAAACAAAGGCTTGCTTATTGCTTTGTCAGCAAGGTACCTGGATGCAAAATCCATTATTTTTTGTTCTTGTCCTCGCTGTATTTATGATTGAGGCCCAGAAGCACCTCCTCTGTTATATCCAGACTCTCATCAGCATACATCACAGGGTTTCCAAAGCTCTTAGCCAGTATATAATCATAATCACTCCCGGCAGAAAGCTCTTCAAGGTATTCATAGATATAATCAAGCACCTGGCTGTTCATTACCCTTTCTTCCTCCATCAGCTGGTTTTCGAGCTGACCTGCAAGGTTACGAAGTTCCTGCTGCTTCTGGAGCAGTTCCTGTTCCATCTGTTGTGCCGTGGCTCTTGTAACCAGACCCTTACGCACTTTTTCCTCATAGTCGCGTGCACCTGTCTCATACTGCCTGCCCCTGTTGTTAAGCTCGTTTTCAGATTCTTCCTGCTTGGCCATAAGATCGTCCCTGAGATCGTAATACATATCAAAATTGAGTATTATCGAATCAATTTCCACATATGCTATTTCAGCTCCGGGCAACTTATCAACAGCTTCCCTGATCTCTGATTCCACGGCTTTATCTTTGGGTATGGCAAATTCCCACACAAACAAAAATACCACTGCCAGAACTGACACTACTCCCAGAATTAAAGGTAACTTCTTCATCACTAATTGTTAATTGGTTATATAATAATAAACAGGCAACAAATATAATCTAATTTAGTGAATTAAGAAAAGGGTCTTCATTAGAATTCCGGACAGGGGACGGCATGGAACATCCTCCTGCGGCTGGCAATTGTTGATGTTAAGAATTCATAGATAAGGGATATCTCATGTGATCCTCCTGTAGTAGCTATCAGGTTAGATATTGTGAAGTCATAGCTATAGCCTATATGCATTTTCTCGGTTTTTATACCGATAAGGCCTATCACTGCATCCCCTGCCTGTGATGTAACAAGTGGTATACCCCTGTACCACAGACCGAATATTATAGGGTCGCGGTAATAATACAAGCCCATGTCAGACTGGAAGAATTGATCCTGGTACTTTATATTTCCGGCTATTGAGATAATTTCCTGGTACCTGTTACGCAACCTGCCGCGTCTTGATATCTGCATTCCGCCGAAAACATTCACTTTCAGAGGAACATGCGTTTCCCAGTCGCCATAAAACGATTGCCGCGGCTTAAGCAGGTGATCAAATGTAACACCTGCCCAGATACGGTCATTAAAGGCCAGCACCGAGGTTGCAAAATCAACATCAGCCACTCCCTCAAAAGGAGGAGGATAGACTGATGGTGTTGTGCCCCTGGCCGTTATCATACTGGCCCATAATAGCTTGCCATAATTAAGACCAAGGTAAGTGAATTTAAAATTGATGCCCGGCCTTATGTGCCAGTCGCGGTTCAACTGTATATCATAGGAATAAAGCAATCCAATATTGGTAGTGCTGAGGTCGCCCGACCCTGCCACATCATAAGTGGCCAGTACGCCTATGCCGGAGCGGAAATTAGGCATATACCTGTCATAGCTGAAACTGTAGGTATTGAATACACCTGTTACCGAAGGCCACTGGTTCCTGTAATTAATGGATATCCTGTTTTCTTCTATTGCCCCGGTAAAAGAGGGGGCCAGGTAGAGGGCATTGGCATAGAACTGTGAGAAATGCGGGTCCTGTCCCTTTAATCCGACAGAAACGAGTATGCAAACTACTAAGATTGTATGCTTTATCTTTTTAAACAAGTCTTCACTGTATTAAGCCTAGTGGTACGAAAATAACCATTTGTCCTGAATTATCTAACGTTTTATCACATTTTTAATTGTTTTGAAAGCGGGAAAAGAGGGTTTTTTGTTGAACGCTTAAAGATATGGGATTAACGGTCAGTTTGCTATGATAAAGGATGGCTGCTGCCTATCTTACCATTTTGGCAGCAGAGTAAGGTCTCCGCCCTTAACAAAAGGTTCGCCATTCTTAAACATACCCCGGGCTTTCCATATATACACCCCGGGTTCTGCTTTCTGCCCTTTATAATAGCCATCCCAGCCAATATCCAGATCATCGGTTTCGAACATAAGCATACCCCTTCTGTTGTATATACTCAGATGATAGGAGGTAACACCTGACCATACCGGATGGAACACCTGCTCCTGCTGGTCTGTTCTGTTTGAATAATAGCCTCCTGTTGGTCCTCCTTCATTGGGAATAAACACATTGGGGAACTTAATATAGCAGCTGTTGTCGTCAAAAGCATTTACCAGCACCATGCTGTCCACACACCCATGTTGAGATATTACCTTCAGTGTTACCGAATATGATCCTGGCTTATCATAGAAATGTGTGGGTTCAAATTTATCACTCACTGTTCCGTCGCCTAAATCCCATTCCCATTCAACGGCATCCTGCGAATAGTTATAGAAGTGTACCTGTTCATCCGGAATAAAGGGATCACCGGAGCTGACTTCAAACCTTGCCTCCGGCATCGGATATGCAGCAATGGTTTGTTTCTCAGACAGTCTGGACCCGTCACTGCCGAACAGTATAAGGCTTACCTCGTATGTTCCTTCCTCATCGAATATCCATACCGGGTTTTCTTCGGTGCTTCTACCCCCGTCACCAAAGTCCCACAGACATGAATCATAATTATGCGAGAGATTATCAAAATACACACTCAGGGGTACGCAGCCTTCTTTTACATCAGGCTCAAAGCTCACCACTGGTGCCGGGGGACGCTTATCTTCCGGCTTCAGGCTGCTGTCTGCCACACTTACCTGAACACTGTTATCAACCACAGGCTTTTTACTGTCGTCAGCCTTAAGATCATCAGGCTTCCCGGCTTCTTCCTGCACTGCCCCAACAACTGTATCTTCAGTTTCGGTTTTCTCCCCTTTGGCTGCCTCTTTATCTTCAGGGGCAGTGTTTTTATCTGCCTTTTCAACAGCTTCTATTTCAACTGTTTCAGGTATATTAAACATATTTATAATAATATCTTCAACCGGCTCTTCATGTTTGCTGTCGCCGCCGGCAAGCAGTGATACGCCAACAACAGCTGCGGCAATAAGTCCCCCCAGGTAATAAATATTAAATGAACCGGGTCTGAAATGCATGAACTCCCGGAAGCGCAGCTTCCTGGAAAGAGAAGACCACAGGCCACCGCGAACGGGATATTCCCTTTCACCGAGCTTTGCCCTGTATAATTCTTCTATGCTTTTATATGTCCCCTTCTCTTTCAAATCCAGAATATTTATTTATATGTCTCCAGTTTCTTCCTTATGAAAGACCTGGCCCTCGAGTACTGTGACTTGGATGTGTTTACATCTATCTCCAGCATTTCTGCTATCTCTTTATGTTTATAACCTTCAATTGCATAAAGGTTAAAGATCATTTTATAACCCGGTGGCAGCTGATCCAGCACTGTCTGCAATTCACCGGCAGTAAACCTTGAATCGGAGATATTACTCTCACCCGCTTCAGAGCTATATAATTCTTCTATCTCAACATAATGCTTATGCTTGAGATTCTTATGGTAATGAGTAATAGCCGTGTTAATTACTATACGTCTCATCCAGCCTATAAAAGAACCCTCCCCGCTGTAATCCCTTATATTAAGGTACACCTTCAGCAAACTCTCCTGGAGAATATCTTCTGCTTCCGGTACATCTGTGGCATATCTTATACATATACCCATCAGCATACCCGAGTATTTCTCAAAGAGCAACTTCTGGGAGCGCCTGTCATGTTCCAGGCAGCCCTGTAGTATTTGCCGGTCACTTATCATTACGGAGACCAAGTTAGAGACTTGACATTATAAAAAATGGTTGCACAAAATAATAAACTGTTTAAAACAATTAAAGATACTAACAATAATTATGCTGCTAATAAATAGAATATACTGTTTATACTTAAAAAAGTTCCGTTTTTATGCGCTATATCATATTTAATTAATAATAAAGCTTATAAATTCGTGCCGGTAAAAAATTATATTTTACATTTCAAGAAAATAATTTAAAACCCACTGACATGTTCAATAGATTAATAGCAAACATATTGCCATATTTCCCCAAGAAATTCGTATGGCTTTTTTCCAAATCCTATGTATCGGGCGAGAGTGTTCATGATGCAATAAGGGTATCAAAAGAATTTAACGAAAAGAATATACTTGTCACACTGGATGTGCTTGGCGAATTTATAGAGACCCTGGAGGAAGCCGAGGCCAACAAGCAGCAATACCTTGATCTTATTGACCTGGCCGAAAAAAACAGGATAAACGGGAATTATTCAGTTAAGCCAACCAGCTTTGGTCTTCTTATAGACAAGGAAGCATGCTACAATCATATCAGGGATGTGGTAAAAAAAGCTGCTGATTATAAAAATTTTATCAGGATTGATATGGAAGATTCTTCCTGTATTGACCTTGAGATTGAGATATTCAGGAGGCTGAAGGAAGAGTTCCCGGCCAATGTAGGCCTTGTTTTCCAGGCTTATATGAAAAGGACACTTGATGATATCAAAGGCCTGATGGATCTCAACTCCGAAAAGATACCTCTTAATTACAGGTTATGCAAGGGTATATATGTGGAGCCTGCTGAGATAGCCTACAAGAAGTACGAGGTGGTCAATGAACATTTCCTTGAGGACCTGGAATACATGTTTGCCAACAAGGTTTATGCTGCTATTGCCACACATGACAAGCCTCTTATTGACGGATCCTACGAGCTGATAGAAAAATATAATGTGCCAAAGGATATGTATGAATTCCAGATGCTCTACGGTGTAACACCCCGTTTAAGGCAGAGCATTGTTGATAAGGGACACAGGATGAGGATATATGTTCCTTTTGGCAAGGAATGGTTCGGCTACTCAACAAGGCGACTGAAAGAAAATCCCAAGATGGCCTCGCATATTATCAAGGCTGTTTTCTATAAGGGGTAGCAGCGTCCTTAAGGTTTCGGCGGTATATCTCCTTCATCTTCTCAACATCTTTTTGTTTTATCAGAGGGCGTGGCGGATCGGGGCGCCTGGGTGCCGGTTTAAACAGCTTTATCAATACTGCCGGCAATGTGAGGAAGTTTAATCCTATCATCCTGTCCGACGGGATGGCGCCTTTCTCATAGGCATCAAGCACCTGCTTCCTCTTCAGCATATTATAGTTAGCCGATGGATTATCAAGTCGCTCCCCGCTATTGAGCCCCTGGTAAACAGATACTGCAATATTATTCCTTGCATTCCTTTCTTCCTGTGAGAGTTCGGGACTCCCGCCCAGCATGCCTGCCCTCAGGTCAGGTATCCTGGGTATGACAATAACTTCTCCTACAACAAGGGTGTCCGATTGCATAAATATCCCTGCCGTATAAATATTACCTTCTTTAAGGGTATCGCCCGGGGTAAAGATAAAATCCTGGTACCCCATATATGTAAACCTGATAGTATCGGAATGTTTGAGAAAAAGTGAGAACCCTCCTTCCTGGTCTGTTATATTGGCATAAGAATTATTAAGGATAAAGTGAACATTGGACAGTGCTTCGGTTGACCTGGCATCCATTACAGTTCCATGCAACAGAATATAGTCATCACTCACTGCCTGCTGTGCCTTAAGCACCGGCAAATACAGCATCATGACAAGGATCATGATGCTCAGCTTTTGCATAATTTTTATAACCATCCTTCTTTCCGGGGATCAATCACCAGCTCATCAAGGCTCCTTTTAGGTACATGGTGCACGCCCTGCTCATCTCTCCAGTACTTTATATCATTATTCTGCAGCTCATCGATAACGACTTCCTCCCCTGGCTTACCCAGGGCTATAAGCAGCAGTATCTCATATCGCTCAGGAATATTAAGGTCCTTCCTTAGTTCCTTTCGTTTTATTGAGCCAATCATACAAGCGCCCAGCCCCTTTTCAGACGCACCCAGCAATATGCTCTGTGCTGCAATGCCATGGTCCACACCAAAAGAAGCACTAAGCTCTTTATCGCCCAGGATAATTATATATGCTGCCGGCCGCTCCCCGTTCACCGGTCCGTCCCAGTCCTCAAGATACCCGGCCCACAGTGCTGAGGGAAAGACTCTCTCACAATCACCCGGACTGCTTGCAATAATAAATTTCAACGCCTGCTTATTCGAGCCTGAGGCCGACAGGCGTGCAAGATCAATCATTTCCAGCAAGTGCTTGTCACTTATCCGTTCCTCCTGGTAAAAACGCCTGTAGCTCCTGGTCTTCCTTACCAGCTCATATATACCCATACTAATACCTTCTGGCAATAATATCCCAGTCCACTACCTCCCAGAAAGACTTGATATAGTCAGGTCTCTTATTCCTGTAGTCGATATAATAGGCATGTTCCCACACATCGCATGTAAGCAAAGGTTTTTGCCCGTCCTGCAAGGGATTTTCAGCATTTGACTTCTGCACTATTGAAAGGCTGCCGTTATTATTCTTAACCAGCCATACCCATCCCGAGCCAAACAATGTAGCACCGGCGGTACTGAACTCTTCTTTGAATTTTTCAAAGGAGCCAAAAGACGTTTTGATAGCCTCTGCCAGCTCACCCTTCGGTTCCCTGCTGCCCTCAGGGGAAAAGCCTTCAAAATAGAAGGTATGGTTCCATACCTGGGCGGCATTATTAAAAATACCCCCCTCTGCATTCTTTATAATTGATTCCAGTCCGGCATCTTCATACTGTGAACCGGGGATCAGGCCATTGAGCTTGTCAACATATGTACTGTGATGTTTACCATAATGATATTCAATGGTTTCCTCACTGATATAAGGCTTAAGCGCATCCTTTTCATAAGGCAGTTTTGGTAATTCGTGCTTCATAACTTTAAATTTTTATTTATACCGCTTTTCAGTCCTGTTACCTACAGTCCTGTTACATTCATATAAATATAAGAAATAAATACCATACATAAAAAGTAAACCATTCAGGCTGTTTTGAGCATCCGCCCGGTTACACCGGCCTGTATATTTTCTCCGGGCATGACTATCTGAAAACACAGAAATGAGTCTGCTATCCCGGCAGGGACCGGTCAGCTGTTTGCCGTATGATAATAAGCTGCAGCTTAATGAATGCCGGCAAAAATATCCTCCCTGACGCCAGGTATGACGCCGGTGGCCGCGGCTTTCTCATACAATATCTTCACTGCTTTCCTCCCCCTGTCACCAAGGTTGCGGCTGAAATCATTAACATACAGATCGATATGTTTTTGCATGACATCTCTTTCCATGGAAGCAGCGTATTTTTTTACAAACTCGTATGATGATAATGGGTTATTATATGCATAATCAATGCTTGCGGCAAGTATATTATCCAGCTTAAGGGCCATATCGGGACCCAGACTCCTCTTCACGGCTATCCCCCCAAGGGGTATTGGCATTGATGTCAGTTCCTGCCATGCTTCACCAAGGTCCCGTATCTTAACCAGGCCCCTGTCACGGTAGGTGAACCTGTTCTCATGTATCAGCAGTCCCCCTGCTGCCTCCCCTTTAAGCACAATATTTTCAATATCGGAAAAGAGATACTCTTCTTTCAGTGTAAGACCAGGATAGATAATGCCCATTAATAAGTTGGCCGTTGTGTAAAGTCCGGGTATCGCAATTCTTCGCCCAACAAGGGCAGAAGCCGGCATTTCGCTTCCGGCCACCAGCAGGGGACCGTTATTAAAACCCAGGGCAGAGCCCGCATTAAGCAGGATATAATCATCGGATACATAAGCGTAGGCATGGTAACTTATCTTTGTTATATCAAGCTCCGCATTGAAGGCATGCCTGTTAAGCTCTTCAACATCAGTGAGTTTGCAATCGAAGTTAATTTCACCTGTATCTGTCTTTCCATTGACCATTGCATCAAAAACAAAGGTGTCATTGGGACAGGTTGATATTCCAAGGCTCAATGTTCTCATAGTATTTTTTTTGTATCCCCCGGCAGTTTCAGCACGATATATTATCATTCCGGCATAGCTGACTGCCTCTCTCATTATATTATCCTCTTTCGCGTACGGCTTAATCCCTGTCCAGGCATCAAATTATCTTTGGCAGGATACGTCCGGCAGCCTTTCCCAGCTCATTAAGGGCCAGGGGTATATCCCACCCGGACTTATCCCTGGGTCCCACCATATTTGATACGGCCCTTATTCCTATACAGGGGATGCCCTGATTGCTGCAAACATAATAAACAGCGGCACCTTCCATCGTCTCCACATCAGCATCAAATAATGACATCAGTTGATCACGTTTAAGGGCCGATCCTGTTGCCGTGCTTACTGTTAAGGCTTTTACCCTGGGCATCTCATCCGGCATTTTATCCATTATATCCCCTGCCGGATAATAGCTGCCTGCAGGGCTCAGTTTATCATTGTTTTCCGCGATGCCTGCCAGGTTAAGCGGTATAAACTTATTACCGTCGGCCACACCCAGGTCGGCAAAAAGGTCTTCGGACGGTATAAGGACAGTGCCGGGCACATAATATTCCCTGAAACTGCCCGCTATGCCTATATTAACAATCAGCCGGGGACTCTTGTTTCGCAGGAGGTAATTCATTATGGCATAGCTTGCTGACACCGGCCCTATACCGGTAATAAGCTTTTCCGCTCCTTTATATAAATCAAATATGCTTCCACCCCCACCAGCCTCTCTGTCAAGACATTTCATCTCTCTGCCTGTTGCTGCTGTTATCAATACATTATTGCTCATCCGGCATAATTAATTCATAAGTAATGAATAAAGATATTGTTTTTCCGGATAAAAAAGGTAAAATTTGAGGCAAACAAAAAAGTGCGGTATTATGGTTTATCTCACCAGAAGGGAAAGGTTCAGTGCAGCTCACAGGATGTTCCGGTCCGGGTTCAGCGATGAAAAGAACACCGAGCTTTACGGCCAGTGCTCAAACCCGGAGTGGCACGGACATAATTACGAGCTTTTTGTTACCATTAAGGGTGAAATTAACAGGGAACTGGGATATGTGATGAACCTTAAAAAGCTCAAAAAGATAATCCATGAGCTTGTTATTGAACCACTGGACCATAAGAATATCAACACCCAGGTAGAATTTATGAAGGGCAGGCTGGCTTCGACAGAGAACATTGCAATAGCCATATGGGAGGTTCTTGAGCCGCGGATAAAGGAAGAAGGTGTGGAGCTTCACTGCATTAAGATTACCGAAACAGAAAATAACTTTATAGAATATTACGGATAAAAACATAAATAATGGAGATAATAAATAACGGTTCTGGTTTACATGATAATGGTGGCTACAACAAAGTGGAGAAATGGGATGATAAGAAGACAGCGGATATGGCGGACCTGTACCGCGGGGTACTGGAAAACATAGGAGAAGACACGCAGAGGGAGGGGTTAAAGGATACGCCTGTAAGGGTAGCCAAGGCCATGCAGTTTTTAACCCAGGGCTATAACCATGATCCGCATGAGATATTAAAAAGCGCAATGTTCAGGGAGGATTACAGGCAGATGGTGATAGTTAAGGATATTGAGGTGTTTTCCCTTTGTGAGCATCATATGCTTCCCTTCTTTGGCAAAGCCCATGTGGCATATATACCGGATAAATATATCACCGGCCTGAGCAAGCTTGCAAGGGTTACCGAGGCTTATTCACGGCGTCTGCAGGTGCAGGAAAGACTGACCACTCAAATAAGGGACTGCATACAGGACACCCTGAACCCACTGGGAGTGGCCGTTGTTATTGAAGCGCAGCATATGTGTATGCAGATAAGGGGTGTCCAAAAGCAGCATTCGGTTACAACAACCTCTGCTTTCACCGGCTGCTTCCTGGAACACATACAGACACGTGAAGAGTTTATTCATTTAATTGGACAAAATTTACATTAATATGAAGGCATTTGTATTCCCCGGACAGGGAGCGCAGTTCAGCGGTATGGGAAAAGACCTGTATGAATCGAAAGATATATGCAGGGATATGTTTGAGAGAGGGAATGAGATACTTGGTTTCAGGATCACCGATATACTTTTCGATGGCACCGATGATGATCTTAAACAGACAAAGGTAACCCAGCCTGCCATATTTCTTCATTCAACAATACTGGCCGAGGCCCTGGGCAGCAACTTTGCCCCGGATATGGTTGCCGGCCATTCGCTGGGTGAATTTTCAGCCCTTGTTGCTAACCGTTCGCTGTCATTTGAAGACGGACTGGAGCTTGTATTCAAGAGAGCTCTTGCCATGCAGAAAACCTGCGAAGCCAGTCCCTCATCCATGGCAGCCATAATCGGACTGGATGATGCCATAGTGGAAGAAACATGTGAGATGATTGATGATATTGTTGTTCCGGCCAATTATAACAGTCCGGGTCAGGTAGTCATATCGGGCAGTGACAGAGGTATTGACAGGGCTATTGAACTGCTGAAGGAGAAAGGTGCCCGCAGGGCCGTTAAGCTAGCTGTTGGTGGTGCCTTCCATTCCCCGCTGATGGAGCCAGCCAGGCTGGAGCTGGAACAGGCTATTAACGAGACAGAATTTGTCACACCAATATGCCCGGTGTACCAGAATGTATCGGCCAGACCGGTAGATGATCCCATGCTTATCAAAGCCAACCTTATAGCCCAGCTAACCTCACCCGTACTATGGACACAGACGGTACTGAACATGATAAAAGACGGGGCTGATCATTTTACGGAGGCAGGACCCGGCAATGTGCTGCAGGGCCTGATAAAAAAAGCAGACAGGAATGTTGAAGTTGAATCAGCTAACAATCTTGTCTAGGTAATATATCCTTCCCCTTCCCCTTCCTCACCCTTACCGGGTTTGAGGACAATTCCTTTTTGTATACGGCCGTCTATCATTATACTCAATTGTTTACTGAACCTGACATGACGGATATATTCATCCTGGTATACATGCTCCGTGTTATTGAGAAATTCAACATCATAATAACCCTCTCCGATAAACGGATTGATGGTAAAGTACCCGACCCTGAAGGATGTGATATTCTGGAAAAAGTGAGTGCCCTGGCTGGGATCTATCCGGTAATCAGGCAGTCCGGATTCAACAATGACCCTTGCCTGCGATATCTGCGGCCATTTGATAGGTATGCCAAGCCATGGGTCTGTTGAGCCCCAGCGGCCGGGACCCACCAGGACATAATTTTTCAGGTTCTTAACAAAATCGCTGTTAAGCTTCTCAAGCAGGACTGCTATCTTCTCATTATTGCTTGCCCTGAATGATTCCGGCTTAACATATATCAGGTCATATATACCTCTGATAAGGCCATTGCCCAGGGCTGAATCAGACATAATAATGGTATCCTCTGTTTTATACTCGGCAATATTTATTTTCTGTGTCTGGTCGCCTTCCACAATAGGTCTTATCTGCAAAAAATTAAAGATATTGGGGAGCCTGGCTTCCGTCTCCAGGTTAGCGGCAAACTCGATCTCGATAGGGTTACCCATCTCTTTCTGACCAAGCTCGAGCAGGAACCGCAGCACCTCTGCCAGCGGGAAAGAACTGTGCTTAAGTATATTGTCAAATGTAATAATACGCTTGCCCTTTTGTATTATGCCAGGCCGTATAACATTATTATGCAGGTCGTATGTCGATGCTACTTTCTTTAAGGTGCTTTCACTTACTTCATCATTTATTTTAAGCTTTTTGATATTTATCCCGTCATCCACACTGGGAACAAAGCTATCTGTATCAAGGTCAAGGGCGTAATATACTTTCTGTGTCTCCTTCAGCGCAGAGCCGGGTGAACTGAGCTGTAATATCTTGCCCGGATATTTAGGGGAGAAACGCAGCGATACGCCACCGTCAACTATCAGTTTACCCAGACCCATTGCAATATTGGCAATGCCGTCTTCAGCTTTTTCGGAACCTATGGGATAAAAATTTATTGAGCGTGCAACACCCGATAATGTCGGATAATAAATATCACCATGCTTATTACCACACACTTCCTGCAGTATGATGCCCATTTTTTCCTCATCAATCACATTTGCTGTGGCAGTCATATACGCCTTGCTGCTCTTGTAAAAAACAGAAGCATACACTTCCTTTATTGCGTCTGACAACATTTTAACCATCACCGGGTTATCAGCCACACGTGGTATCATGTAAGTTGAGTATATTCCGGCAAAAGGCTGGTAATGGCTGTCTTCCAGCTTGCTTGATGAGCGCACTGCTATTGGCAGCTGGTTGGATACCGCCAGGAAGGCATAGAGGTCCTGGTACACCCAGCCCGGCAATTCAGCCTCCACAAACTTTTTCAGGATCTCGTCATCAGGCAGGTCACTTATTCCCACCTGGTAGAGGTTATTCCTTTCCATAAACTCATCAAAAACATCGGTGCTAAGCACAACAGTGCGGGGTATGGTTATCAGCAGTCCGGGATACTTATGAAACAGTTTATGCTTCTTTATTATGCTGTTGATAAAGGCCAGTCCCCGCGCCTTGCCACCTATTGAACCTTCCCCTATCCT
>CAZGUR010000027.1:0-19319 GCA_964529295.1 uncultured Rikenellaceae bacterium
TATATCCATTACGCTCCTGGAAGGGCGGACGAGGGCGGTTGTGGTTACCAGTCCCGTTAACTCATCCATGGCATAGAGGGTCTTCTCGAGCCTGCTTTCCGGTTTAACATCGGTGACTATCTCCCAGCCGTGACTCATAACTGCCCTGATATAGTCCTCCGGCCAGTTGTTTTCCTTCAGTATCTCTTCCGTTTTACTGCAATGCTGCTCAGGGTACATCTCGTAATCAAGATCATGGATAAAACCGATAATACCCCATTTGTCAGGGTCCTCACCGTTTTTCCTGGCCATATAACGCATCACACCTTCAACGGCCAGGGCATGTTTGTAGAGGCTTTCTGATTTATTATATTTTTTAAAAAGCTTAACAGCATCTTCGCGTACAGGTATATAATCACTCATAAGGTATATTTTTTATGCAAATATAATAAACAGGAATTAAAACCGGCTGGGACCGGGTGCCTGTCAGAGTCTGAGGAAACGATAAATATAATCATTAAGGCTGGTTCTTATCCTGAGTATGTAGCTTCCCTCCGGCAGCTGTCCGGGCTTCAGCGTTATTACCTGGCCTGCAGCAATATGTCTGATATGCTTTTTATAGATCATCATACCCGATGAATTATATATCGTCAGCATATTATCATCTGAATGATCATAACACAGGATCCTTATATTATCCCTTACAGGGTTGGGTGCAATGATAAAGCGTCTGTCATCCCTCACAATATCTCCTATGTCTGTGCTTACAATGGTGATACGGAGGGTGTCTTCCCTAAAGTAATTATCTGGCTGGGTAATAAATACTGTGATATTATATGTGCCATTGCTGGACATATCAATGGTCTGCGAGAAAGAAAGGTCAATAGTGTCGCCCGGCCTGAAATCCATATTAAAGGTTTCATATACCGCAGCTGATTCGTTAACGATATAAGCCATTGAAATGGAGTTTAGTGTGTCGCGTCCCAGGTTAGTCAGTTCAACGGATAATGTTTCATCATCATAGCTCTTTCCCTGCTCGGGTGTCTTGATCTTGTTGAGGCTTATTGCCGACTGTATAAATGACAGTTCAGGGAAGCGTACAAGGTCAATCCAGGCGGCATCCTCACCCAGGCTAACCGATCCGTCTTTATCATAAACCCATTCCAGCAGGTGCACTCCCTTTCTAAGGGGTATCACTGCCTCTTTCCAGCCTGTTTCGCCCGACAGGTGTATCATATCAACAGTGTCAGTCTCACCTGATAAGGGTATTACCAGTGCACTGTCAGGCAGGCTCAGTTCATTATTGAGCCTGAAGTCGAAAAAGTCGTAAGCTTCTTCCGATGACACCTTAAACCAGAACCTGAGGCTGTCATCCTCAGGTATATTGAGCTGTATGCTGAGAACTGACTCCTGGTTATCTCCAATAATGCCTGAGCGTGCGGCATACATATTGCTGTGTGCCCCCTCATCGCTTATAATCCATGGATGATCACTGTCATTATCCCATAGGAAGGTGGTGAAGTTCTGCAGTTCAAAGTCTTCGGTCGTTTTGCCGGCTATAATGCTTAAGGTCTTGTTTGTGCTGTAAGGTGAACACAGAAGCTCCGCATCAAAACTCAGTTCGGTGGATTCAGGGGTGGCTGCGCTTATATCAGCGAACACTTCAATATTTTTAATGACTCCGGGATTCAGTACACCGGTAAAGAGGACTGTTGCATCGAAATCCAGATAGCCCGATATATTGCTGATAATAATGCTTCCCGAAGTTGAGCTGCTGCCCTGGTTAAGCACCCTGAACACTATCTTTACCCTTTCCCCTGCCTCGGCCAGGCCGTTGCCGTTGCCTTCCAGGGTATCATTAACCACACAGTTGAGTATTACCGGTTCGGGGGCATGGAGACTGATGTTGGTGCCGTGACTGATGATATTGCCATTATAATACAATTCTATATCAAGTACTGCCAGTGCCAGGTCGGGTATGCTGTCGGCCACAAGTATATCAAAGCCTGTATCTATGCTTTCGCTGTTAGCTGCCACGCTGCCTATATAAAGAGAGTCGCTTACTATCCCGATATATTCTGAGGCCGAGGATACTTTAATATAAACATCATCAGCACCTGTATTACCTGCATTCTGCAGTTCGATGTCCAGGGATACCGTCTCATTATAATCGGCCTGACCGTTATTATTTGCTTCAGCGTCCTGTACATTTACATCATTGATGCTGATCCAGGCCGTGTCTGATTCTTCAAAATATATTGTTTTGATTAATGGGATCCCGTTCTGGCGGCTTATGACCAGCAGGCTGGAATCCTTTTCAAGCTGAGGCAGTTCCAGGGACAGCGATCCTGATGACGAGGCATGACCACCGTCCCACAGGCTGTCAGCAGCGGATAATCCTGCATAGGCAAATGGCAGTGTTTCAATATTCAATGATTTAAGTGATGGGGGTATAACAGAGGGTACCGGAGCCGTAATTACTTCAGGTGTGCCTATGTATGGCGACAGTGAAGGGTCACCCAGCAGTACATAATTTTCCCAGTAATACTGTTTCCTGGGGCTGGTGCTTGAAGAAACTGCCATATTACCGGCAAACATTATCTGTCCCAATGTGGTGTACCAGTCGGACGGCGCTTCACCGTTAAGGTGAAAAAGCCTGTCATAAAAACCCAGTCCGGTTTCATCATACTCAGGCTGGGAGACTATCTCACCCGTCCCCACGGCCCAGTGATAATCTTCATCCCAGTATGTATCATTGCTGCTGCCTATAAAAGCCAGCGCACCCCTGTCCGTTGCTCTTACCATAACTGATCCCAGGCAGTTTTCATCACTGTAATTGGCTGTCAGGCAGGCATTGCTGATAATGACAGGGTAGCGTGAAATATTTTCCATATCATCAGCAAAAGTGTGGTCTATGCCAGTACTCATCCAGCTTTTTGATGTGCCGTGGCCGGTGTAATTAATAAAACCAACGCCTTCTTTCATCATTACCCTGAGTGAGTCATAACGCAGGTTCCTTATTGAATCACCGGACTCATGGTTAAAAACGTAATCCTCCGTTGGATAGGGGTTGGTTTCAAAATAGTGTCCGGCATAATTAACCTGCCCGTCCATATTTGAAACCCAGCCACCGTCGAGTCCCGTAAAAGCCACGGCTTTTTCGAAATGAGTGATGCTGTCGCCAAACAGAAAACTTTCATACTGTATTATCTTATCCACTATGGCTTTCATCTGGCTGCTGTCTTTAGCAGGCAGCCTGCCGGTGAACATATCCGGTATAAAGTCACCCCCGCCGTCAAATTCGGCATAATACATATCTGTCAGGTAGCCCGTGCCTTCCGATGCGGGTATAAGGTTAAGGTCGCCAGCCAGGATGAGGTATGTGGGAGCGGGATTGTCAGCGGTGGCGTTATTATAGATATAGCTGAGGCTGTCTTTGATATCACTGAAACTTCTTTCCAGACCGTTCTCTCCGATATATAATTCTGTTACCCTGAAGCCTTTCCTTGTTTTCCACTCAACAAGTGGCCGGAGGTGCATTTTCATTGATGTATCTGATACTATTACCATACCTGCCGCTGCCTGTGAGAATCCGGGCACCACATCATCAGAGTCATAATTAACGAGTCCCTTGGATATCAGCTGGTCAAATGTATAGGAGTAACTTCCTTTTTCTTTTCCGTCCGGTATATAAGCTTGTGAATATTCAATACTGATATCCATTGAGATGATAATATCAATGTATTTCTCCCGGGGATGGTATACCACAGGATTGATCTCCAGGCGTCCTATGCTTTTACCCCTCATGGTGCCTATCTTTTCAATGATTATGGTATCCCTGGTATATGGACTGTCAGAGTTATATATCTTCCTGTCAATGACAAAGGGTCTGTCCTGCGGATCCTGGTTCTTGGTGACTGCCTGCTGACTGGGGTAGAGCTTTTCAAAGCCTGCCATATCTTCAAGGCTTTTTCTTATAGTCCTGACATTGCTTATAATGATACGGGCATTCCCGGCTTTGTCATAATCTATAAGTCTTGTCATTACAGGCAGTTCGGGTTTACCCGGACTGCTGGTATGAGAGTGGTCTGCAAGCATGAGTCTTACAAATCCTTCATCGTCCCCTTGTATTTCATTTAAAGCGTAGCTGCCGGAATTATATGACAGTTCCATTCCATCACTGTGTTCCGAAATAAGGCGCAGTGTGGATGAAACAATCTCCTGGCTGCCTGTCAGTGATGATGCCTGGCCGGAAACCTCTTCGATCATCAATAGCAGAGCTAAAGGAATAAGTATTATAAACCTGAATACACCCAAAATTACCCTCTGTAAAATAATTAACCCAAATCAGGAGACAAGATACCAAATTTGTTTAATATTAAAAACAGAACATGATTATGATAATATAATGATATTTGTATCTTTATATTTCATAATTTTATGTATCAGGAGCAATAATATATTAAGATAATATTAATCAGAATGATAATCAGGCATATTATCGTGCTTTTTATTGCAGTGTTTTTATTACTGCCGCAGCAGAAAGCCGGGGCCCAGGAGTTTAAGGCCGGGGAAAGACTTGTTTTTAATTACAGCACCATGAATACACCCGGGAGTGAACAGAACTGGTGCATGGTGAGGGATCCCAGGGGTATTATGTATTTCGGTAACCAGGATAAGGGTGTTATTACCTATGATGGTCACAGCTGGGGACGAATAGAGATGCAGGATAATCCAAGGGTATTATCACTGGAGGCCGACTCGAAGGGTTATATTTATGTAGGTGGTGCTTCGGAATTCGGTTATCTGAGTCCTGACCGCCAGGGACAAATGTCTTATACATCCCTTCTCAGCCGTCTGGATTCAGCTGAAGCGAATAACCTTGGAGTTGTTTACAGCATACTGGTTGAAAAGGACAGCGTGATATATTCCACTACCAAGAAATTTTACGTTTACTACCCGGGATCAGGAAAGCTGAATATAATTGATCATTCGGAATCGTACAGGACGGTAAACCTGATATGGAAAATTGATGATAAAATTATTGTTGGTGATAATACAGCCGGTCTTGTTGAACTGAAAGGCAATGAGCTTATCCCTATGGAAGGGGGAGATGCTTTTGCCTATTCCCCTGTGCGCAGCGTTATTCCAGGCAAAGGAGAGGGTGATCTTTTTGTAGGCACCTACGATAAAGGTATATTTTTATATAACTACCTGACAGGGGATGTAAGTGATGATATAATAGACGCAGGGGTTAACAGCGAGCTGCAGGAATACAAGCTTTACCAGGGGGTGTCATTGTCGGATGAGCGTTTTGCTGTAAGTACAACGACCAACGGGGTGTATATCTTTGATACCGACGGTGTTTTCCGTGAGAGATTAAATACCGGCAACTCAGGACTGATGGATGACCAGATTTATGCCATCTACCTTGATCATAACAATGGCTTTCCTGTTCTGTGGCTGGCCAACTGGAGTTATATCAGCAAGGTGTACCTGGGACTGCCCTATAAGGTGATAGATATATCCGAATGGTATAATTATGCACTGAATGAGATATGTACCTATAAGGGGGATCTCTATCTTTCAAATGATGCCGGGGTGATAAAGAGTTTTGAGAATGATAAGGGATACGGTTTTTCGAAACTGGAAGGTTATACTAACCAGACTTTTCCCTTATTGAACTTTAAATATGACGGTACTGATCTGCTGTTAATCGGGACAATTAGCGGACTGTACTCTTATGACGGGACTACCCTCAGGCGGCTGGATAAGGGTGAAGAAGGCCTCTATGTAAGGGATCTGTACCAGCTGAAATCAAACCCTGCCATGGTGGCTGTTGGATTTGAGAAAGGCGGGATGCAGTTTATGGAATATACCGGGGGCCGGTGGGTGTTCAGGAATAAGGTGTCTTTTATTGATTCTGACAGCGAGAATGTGATAAAAGGCATTGTAAACAGGATTATTGAAGACACGAAAGGCCTGATCTGGTTTATTACTGATGATCCATCAGCACTGTACCGCCTTGAGATATCGGGTAAGGACTCTGTCTGTACCAGGATGAGCCAGGATAATGGAATAACATCGTCAGTTTATATGCTTGGTGCGGTGGGAGATAAGTTGTTGATTAGTACTGATGAGGGGGTGATGTCATATGATTATGATAATGAGGTTTTTGTTATTGATCCTGACTATACGGGTGATAAACTGCCTTCTGGTACAGGCGTTTCATTAGTTTATGAAGATCCTGAGGGAGATCTCTGGCTTGGCTCACATATGCCACGTAATATGATATACTATTATCCGCAGCATAAGGAAAGTGAGAATGAATTTATTTACAAGCCCTTTTCCCTGCTTCCCAATACCACCACTCCGGATATGGGGTTTTTTGATGGACATGTGTGGATAATCAAGTCAAAGCAGCTGTATATTATTGACAAGCAAAGCCTTGATAAGGAATACAGTATCGTTAACACCCTTATACGCAAGGTTGTGATAAATATTGATTCCACTATTTTCGGCGGATCATTTTACTCGGAGGTCAGCGAAAGGGATATAGTGCCTTCAGCTTATCAGACAGGTATTAACATTCCGGAGATAAAATATTCTGAAAATGATATATCTTTTTTCTTCTCTTCTCCTTTTTACCTTATGGAAGACAGTATAAGGTACAGTTATAAACTGGAGGGCTTTGATAAAGAATGGTCGCGCTGGGATTATGCCAATTACCGTGATTATACCAATCTGCCTAACGGGACCTATACCTTTATGGTGAGGTCGCGCGACATTACAGGCTCAGAGGGCAGTATAGCAGAATATAAGTTTGTCATCCTGAGGCCCTGGTACCTGTCAATACCCGCTATCCTGGGATATATGATACTGGCTGTATTGCTGGTTTGGGTGATCATTAAGCTTTATACGCGAAGGCTCCTGAATGAGAATATTAGGCTTGAAGGCATTGTGGCAGAAAGGACAAAGGAAGTGGTGCGGCAGAAAGAAGAGCTTGAGGCAAGCATCCATTATGCCAGCCGTATACAACGGGCCATACTTCCTGCCGAGGGATCACTGCAGGGTAAGGTTGATGATTATTTTATCCTTTTCAAGCCACGCGATATAGTGAGCGGCGATTTTTACTGGGTTTCGGAGAAAGGTCCGCGACTGTTTATTGTTGCGGCCGACTGTACGGGCCATGGTGTTCCCGGCGCTTTTATGAGCATACTGGGTATATCCTTTCTTGATGAGATTATAAACAAATCCGATTATACCAATACGGATGAGATACTTAATACGCTGAGGACACATGTCACAGCCTCGCTGAAGCAGATGGGTGAGGATGACGAGGAGACAAAGGACGGAATGGATATGGGGATCCTTGTTGTTAATCACAAGGAAGAGAAGATAGAGTTTTCCGGTGCTTATAATCCCTGCTGGAAAGTAAGACCGATGAGCAGCGGGGAAAAGGAGAAATACCGCAAGGGAGAACTGGATGAAGACAGGGGTGCATTAAGCAATGGTGAATATATCCTTGAGACCATTGATGCTGACCGCATGCCCATAGGCATATCAAGCCGTATGGGACAATCATTTACAATGCATAGTCAGAAGCTGGAGGAAGGGGCTACATATTATCTTTTCTCAGATGGTTATAGTGACCAGTTTGGTGGTGATTACGGTCGTAAATTCCTTAAGAAGAATCTTAAAAAGCTTATACTTGACATACAGGGTGTACCCGTAAAGCAGCAGAAAGACCTGCTGGATAAGCGCCTGGTGGACTGGATGGGAGATATGGAACAGGTTGATGATATACTTGTTATGGGTATCAGGATATCTTCCTGATCCATCCTTCGTTTCTTCAGATCTTATGATTATGTCCCGGGTTTTCCCGGAAAGGATGATCGGTCACGTCCGGATTCATTCAGCCGGTCGGTCTGACACAATGTTCTATATCTCCAGGTTGGTTACTTCCCCTGTTGTTTCAAAATCATACTCAGGGTATTCAAATACCTGGGCCCGTGTTTCGGTTTCACCCATTGAATAACCCCATACATCCTTATAGTCTTCAGGATCGTCGCCCATGGATTTCATCTGGTCGATATAATGCTTAACCGGTTTTGACTCAATTATATGCACCTTACCCATCTTATTGATGATAGGGGAGTGTGTCCTGTTGGAGTCATGGTCAAATTCAAGTATTCTCCTCCCCCTCCTTGTAATACCTATAGTCCTGAATGTAAGACTCTTGCCAACACCAGGCAGGTTCATTACATTTCTGTCCGTACTCAGGAAAGGCAGATCATGCTTTTTCATAATTTTTTCAAGACTTGACACTGCATCTTCGGCATGTGAGGGGATGTTTTTTATTGTCTCCTGCTCTTCCTCCGGTACCCTTCCGAATCTTTTTTCCTCACTCTGCTCCTGTATGGCCCTTTCGTTTGTGGCGAAGTTATGATAGTTTTCCATGAAACCTTTAACCGTAAAGGTATAATAAGGCAGTATGCCCACGCTGTTGAGGGTTTGCCTCAGTTTGGCAGCATAGCCCCTTCTCGAGGCAGCTGCAGTGAAAACCATCTGGTTGACTACTATCCATCCGGCTGAATTAAGTTTTTGAACTGCTTCTTTCACATCCGGGGTTATCTCCATGGGCGATACAAAATGTGTTTGTATTATAAATTGTTTAAGGCCTATACGTGATGCTTTTTTCTTGAAATCAACCAGCACTGAAAGCAGTCCGTCCGTTATACGGTATGGAATATAAACAGGAAGCCTGGTACCAAGTCTTACCCTCAGCATTTCGGCATATTTATGGGCATCTTCCATTTTCTCATTATTCTCCTTTTTCTTCAGTGCCATCCGGTATACTGCATCCAGTATCTGTTTTATTGAATTGTCAGAACTCATAAAGGCATCGCCACCGGTGATAAGTATATCCCTTAACTGGCTGTCCGATTCAAAATATTCCATAAGCCATGGCAGTTTCTCCCTCCATGTTTCATCAGGCTTCAGTTTACTGAGATTAAAATTTAACCTGCCATTCTGAAAATCATACATCCTCTGGCATGATACACAGAGACCACCGCATGCTCTTCCAACTGTATCAGGGATCAGTATAGCCACTTCAGGGTAGCGGCGGTGTATATTATAACTGTTGGGCAGCAGCCATCCTGCAGCGTTGGGTTTGCCCGGTTCAACCTTGTCTTCTTTTTCCCAGGCTACTATGCTTCCGAATTCATCAATCAGTTCCTGGCTGTATAACACATAATCACGTATCGCAAGGTCTGCATTCATTGCGGAACCTGGTACATTGACATTCAGCAGTGAAAGATAATAGGGATTGACAAAAAACGGGATACCTGCTTGCTTTGCCTCCTCCAGAAGAAACATGGTATCCGTATCGAGGGAGTAGTCCAGCATTTCATTCAACAGTTCAGGTGTGCGAACTGCAAACTTAAGGTGGAAACGGTGATCCTGCCACCATTCAAGGGCCATCTCATACTTTTGTTTTGGAGATGATCCTTCAGGAAAACTATACCTGCTGCTTTTGATCTTTCCCTGTTCAATATCCCTTATAATTATTTTTAATATTCTTTCTTTATTCTCTTCCCTTATGTCTATTATTTCTTTATCAAGTCCGGTATAATGCCTTGACATCCATTCCAGTACCTGGTCCTTGTCTGGTTTGATCCTTTTCTCCGAACCTGTGAATTGGCGGAAAAGGTGTATCATATCCCAGAAAAATTCGGGTTTTCCGCCTCCCTTGCCATTATGCCATGCTAACCACACCAGCCTGATGGGGTCGGATACTGATTTTTTTATCTTTTTATTCAGGTTCTCAAATTCCTTGCCCGCGTTATTGATATAATCAAGTATCCTTATGGCTCCTACCTCCCTCCAGCTCAGAGCCTCATAGGCTTCCCTCCCCCTTGTTTTATATAAAAAATAATCAATGGCATCCTTATGACCATTTTCCATCCATCCGTAAACCCAGTTATACAACTTTTTATTGGCTTCCTGTGGCGTTCCGGAATTGCTTATAATACTTTTCAGTTCAGGATTCTCTTTCATAAGACGGTCAAGTAAAACAACTGACCTTGGGGGGATATTTATTTTTTCTATTTTTTCTAATAAATTCATATTGTTTTGTTGATTTGTGTATTTGTAAAGAATTGAAAATCAACTGTATGCGATTTTCTGTAATGCGATACAAATATAGTAAAAAAATCCTTTTCTGCAAAATCAGGAACAGGCCGGGATACTGCTTATTTTATATCTTTTTTTCAATAGCGTAAATAGCTTTCCGGGATGTTTTGGTCAATCTCATCCCCGGCAAAATACCTGCATCCTTTTTCTGTGATATCGTAGTCGATAATACCGCAGGTTATCAGGTCTGAAAGTATGTTTTCAGCTTTGTAGACTGGTAGTTTTGACAGTTTTTTGAATTTTGACAATGTGATGTCCCCGTTATTGCGCAGGTAATCAAAGAGTATAATCTCCGGTTTTCTTACTTTAATAAACAGGCCGTCTTTCCTGTTCTCTTTTTTCCACACCTTAAGAATGACACTGTTAACGGCAAGGTTCTGATCATCTTTCCTGGTATAGGCTATCCACCTTCCTGATTCATCCTTTGAGTATACCGGACGAATACCTGATTTTTCAATAGTAACCTCAAGCACCGTTCTCCCTTCCGTCTGGTGCTGGCTCACTTTGTACTTAACGGCGGGTGAACAAAACAGACTGGCAGCGGCATCAATCATGTAAAACTCTTCATCACTTCGTACGCCTGCTATGCTGCCGTTATCGCGAACCCCGATAAGCAATTTGCCTCCATCGGTATTTGCAAAAGCGGCCAGGGTTCTTGCAATTTTCCTCGAATCGGATATACAATACTTAAAATCAAGAACCTGGCTCTCTCCCCTGTTTATTAGCCTGAATAATTCTCTCACAAGCACATATTTTTTTCCGTTCACAAAATTACCTTAAATTTTGTTAAATGACGAATGTGAGGTGACTGAAGAACCAGAGTTAAAGGATTTTTTCTTATATTTTGCAATCTTTTAAAAACTGTGTCTTTATGATAATAATTATAACAGGCTTTTTTTTATAATTTTTATTTTTGGTACACGGAAATAACCGGGAACAGCCGGTTTTGCAGGGCGGTGATTGAATTGGTGGAAGACAATAATATATGGTTAATACTTAGAGGCTTATAATAATCAGAAATTAATATTTATAAAATTAAGAACCTATGGAACGAGCGAAAAGGATTGATCGAAGGAATTTTTTACGCACCGGGGTGGCCGGTGCCGCAGCAGTTATGGCTGCAAGCAGCGGGGCTTACTCAATGCTGCCTGCATCAAGCGGGAAATCTGATATTCTTTACCGTACACTTGGAAAAACAGGTATAAGGGTGCCTGTTGTAAGCCTTGGTGTTATGAGAGCTGATAATCCCAATCTTGTTAGAGCTGCCATTGATAACGGGATAACACATTTTGATACCGCCAACGGTTACCAGGGCGGACAGAATGAAAAGATGCTGGGTGAGGTGTTCAGGGATTATCCGAGGGACTCCTTCACGCTTGCTACCAAGGTTAAGCCGGCAGGTGAGGAGAGACGGACAGGCCTGCCCACTGAGCAGACAACGGTTGAGGATTTTATGCAGAAATTCGAAGAGAGTATGGAGAGACTGCAGATGGATTATGTGGATATCTTATACCTTCATGCTGTAGCCTCTGTTGAGATGGCCAATCATAAGGGGATAACAGATGCTATGAAAAAATTAAAGAAGGAGGGAAGGGTCCGGCATATAGGTATCTCAACTCACAGCAATGAACCCTTGGTGATAGACGCCATGGTTGAAGCCGGCTTCTGGGATGTTGTGCTTACACGGTACAATTTCAACCTTGACTACCTTGATAAGCTGGAGCCGGCTATTAAGCGTGCTGCAGAATCAGGTATAGGTGTGGTGGCCATGAAGACCATGGCCGGGGCATACTTCGACAGGGAAAAGACAAAACCGGTCAATACTACGGCCGCATTGAAATGGTCGCTCCAAAACAAGGATATATGCACCACCATTCCCGGCATGACTTCTTTTGAAATGCTTGAGGAGAACCTGGCTGTGATGGTTGATATCAATATGTCAGATAAGGAAAGGCAGGATATAATGATAGCCGGTACTGAGCCCGGACTGTTTTGTACTACCTGCAATAACTGTATCGATAAGTGCAAAAAATCATTGCCGGTGCCTGACCTTATGAGGGCTTATATGTATGCCTATGGTTATACTAACCTGGAGAAGGCATACAGCCTGTTGTCCGATCTTGAAACAGGCTCCGATCCGTGTGTTGACTGCGATGATTGTGTTATAGATAATTGCACCAAAGGATTTGATATACCTGCAAAAATTGCTGATATTAGCCGGCTGGCAGATGTGCCGCGGGATTTTATAAGCTAAGCGGAGCTTCAGAAAGTCATTACAGCCTTTCAGAACTGCCGGTGGCAGACGGGTCTGAGAATGCAGAGGAGGCAATGATTGAAAAATTTCATTGACCGGCAATGTGCTTTTATTATGAATGAGCTTATGTTTTATTTTTTAATAATGTAATTCTTAAGTATATGGACAAGAATATTTTTTGGAGGATGTTTACTTCTCTCCTGGTGCTTTGTGTATTGCCATTTGCGACAAGCATGGCCCAGGATATTGAATTTCCCGGGCTGAAAGGTTTCGATATTGATCAAAGCTATCCCGTTTATACACCTGATAACCTTTGGGATTATATTAACGGGGGTGCTGATAGTTATAATGCCCTGGGTTTCTCAGATCTTCATATTGCTGACTATAAGAAAGGTAAAAACAATATTAAGCTTGAGATATACCATCATGCCAGTGAGAACCTTGCTTTTGGAATATATGCTATGGAAAGAGCTCCTTCCTATGGTTTTTTTGACCTGGGTGTGCAGGGATATAAGGAAAAGGGCCTTATACACTTTCTGAAGGGTGAATATTATGTTAAGCTGACAACATACTCGGATAAAGAGCGGATACTTTCAGCCATGGAAGAGCTGGCACAAAAAGCAGCGTCGATTCTGGATGGCTCCGATGAGTTTCCGGCCGCACTGGACCTTTTTCCTGAAAAGGGAAAGCAGCAGTATTCGGAGATGTATATTGCGAATAATGTGATGGGTCATGAATTTCTTGAAGATGCTTTCAGGGCAGACTACCAGATTGATGATAAACGGTTTACAATATATCTTTTTACTGAAAAGTCAGATCAGGAAAACAGGGAGATACTAAATCAGTACCTTTCTAAGTATGAACTCTCACCGGGCGACAGTCCGGGTGGCAAATTCAGTTTTAAGGATGGTTACAATGGTTATGTATATATTGAATGGAGTCCGGGCCTGGTTGCACTTATATCCGGATTGAAAGAAGACGATACCAAACTGGCAAATGAATACCTTAACATTATAAGCGAATAAAAGTAATGGCAAAGATTCTAGACAAGTCAACAGGGCAGAGGTTTGCCAGCAGATGGGGTCTTATAGTAAGTGCAATGGGTGTGGCCGTTGGAACGGGCAATATATGGCGCTTTCCCCGCATAGCGGCACAGAATGCCGGAGAGGAAGGGGCAGGAGCCTTTCTGATTGCATGGTTGTGCTTCCTTTTCCTCTGGAGCATTCCCCTTATAATTGCAGAATATGCTTCGGGCCGTAAATACAGATCGGGTGTTGTGGGAGTCTTTATTAAGGGACTGGGTAAGAAATTTGCCTGGATGGGTTCATTCGTAGCCATTGTGCCACTTGTGATCACTTTTTTTTATACCGTGGTGGTGGGATGGTGTATATATTATTTTGTTTATATGCTTGCCAATCCTCTTCCTTCGGATTTTGAATCGGCTATGATCATCTGGGAGTCATACCAGGGCAGTATGTGGCCCCTGCTGACACATCTTATCGCCGTTGGCTTTGGTGCTCTTGCTATATGGAAAGGGATTAGTTCTATAGAAAGGGTTAATAAGATACTTATTCCTTCCCTGCTTGTAATTGTTATTCTGAGCGTTATCAGGGCCGTTACCCTGCCCGGGGCAGGGGAAGGACTTGCATACCTGTTCAGACCCCAGTGGGACCAGCTGGGAACACCCAGGATATGGCTTGATGCCTTAACACAGAATGCATGGGATACAGGTGCAGGCTGGGGCCTGTTCCTTACTTATGCCGCATATATGAAAAAGGAGCACGGGGCAGTGGGCAATGCTTTTCTGACAGGTATTGGAAATAATACTGTTTCAATACTGTCTGGGATAATGATATTCGGCACTGTCTTCGCAGTTCTTAAGCACGAAATGGGCATGAGCAGTCCTGAAGTACTTGATATAATGAAAACGAGCGGACCGGCATCAACAGGTCTGACCTTTATATGGATGCCCCAGCTGTTTGAGAAAATGCTGGGCGGCGGTTTGCTTGCAATACTATTCTTCCTGGGCCTTACCTTTGCAGGCTTCTCCTCGCTGATAGCCCAGCTTGAGCTGCCTACAAGGGTGCTGATAGATACCGGTCTGAAACGCAACAAGGCAATAGCCATTATTGTAATAGCTGTCTTTCTCTTTGGTATACCTTCAGCGCGTAACCTTAATTTTCTCAGTAACCAGGATTTTGTATGGGGGATAGCCCTGATGATATCGGGGGCACTGATAGCCTTCCTCATCATAAGGCAGGGTACCGAGAAGATCAGGCTGGAGATAAACGAATCGGAGACAACCCGCAGGATAGGGAAATGGTGGACTTATGTAATAAGTTACTTTATACCGGTGGCTGCCATAATACTGCTCTTCTGGTGGTTATCACAATCCTTTATCCCGGGCGAATGGTATAATCCCTTCAGTACTTTCTCGTTTATGTCATGTATCTTCCAGTGGAGCCTGGTACTTATCGTATTATTAATTTTCAATAAGAGGATAGCCAGACTTTTCTGAGCCTCTCATGCAGCAAATAACCGATTTCACCAGTCTTTGATGTGTTCATGTCAGGTTCTGGTGTTATCATGGACAGGGGTGTGTCCCGTTTCGGCGGGACCACCCTTTTTTCTCAGTGCTTTGTGCCCTGCATAATACTCTATTCTTTTTCCTCTATGATAAGCACTATTCCTTTGCCGGGATCAACAGGTATCCTGTCCCAGAGACTGAAACTTTGCTCTTCCTGGAAATTCCTGATACAGGGAGCCCTGATAAGAACTTTGTTCTTGTCTATTCCTGTACGGTCCCAGTCAATATTCAGCCACAGGTCTTTATGTTCATCATACCAGCTGGCTATGGCTACCATCATGCTTTTTTCCTTCTGGTAGACAGTGGCCGGTGCCTGTCTGTAGCCCGTGGATACCGGGCAGTCATCCGCCCAGTAGCCTGTAAAGACAGATCCTGTGATATCAAATTCATCGAAAAGATCCCAGATATTTGAGGGATCGCCGGACCAGGGTGCCCTTGATGTCATTCCGTATAAGAGTCCGCGGTACTGGTTGCCCCCGTCCTGAAGCATTTCCCCCATAAGACCGAAGGGTATGCCTGACATTTCAACAAGCCAGAATGCAGGTGGGAGTCCGGGATCAAAATATTCACCGAACCACAGCCTGTCAACATATGGAAAATGTTCCATATACAGGTTTGCACTGTTTGTATAGCCGTCACGCACATTATACTGGTTGGCTGAGTGGAGGTCTATTATTGCATCTTCCCTGTTCCTGTCGAGCACCTTTCTGACACGTTTCATTGTTGTGCGGTCAAAGGCAATATCATCAAGGTAAAGTCCGTCTATGCCCATGTTTTTGCTAAGCCAGTTTATACCTTCCACATAATAATTATGCCAGCGTGACATCCCTGAATTGATAATGGCAGCATCTTTATAATCCGGCACAAACCATGCTGCAATATAGTCATCAACAAGGTGTTCCTGCAGCCAGTTAAACCCATTGCCTGTACCCCCACTGATAATCTCATGCCCGAGACTTCTCAAGGCAAAAAGTTCTGGCGCCCTGTTAGACAGTTCACGTATGGTATTGTATATTTTTACTTTCATATCCCTGTCATGGGCCTTATCGATATAATTCTTCATTTTTTCCTGTTCCAGGAAAGGGTAATTGATCCAGGGGTTGATCTCAGTGGCATGGTGAACATTTACAACGTTGGCCCCACGGGACTGTATGGAATCCAGGTTCCCGTAACGGTGCCAGAATCTCGTATTCCATTGTGAGTCTGTGTCAATCAGTTTAAAGGGAGTGAACAGCAGGTTTATCCTGAAAACAAGTTCATCACCTGCTTTCATTATGCGTCTGCCGCTGTAACAGTTTACTATTGCAGTATAGTCACCTGAGCTGATATTAATACCTCCTTTCCCTTTGTTATACCAGCTTTCAGGCATAATAAGGGGTTTTTCCCTGTAGAAGTTGGTATTAAGCGGCCTTTCATAGTCATCGTCGCGCAGTGTGAATTGTATACCACCGTTAACCCCTCCAATCCATGCTCCCTCCTGGTGCTTCATGCTGTCCCATTTCCAGTTAAGATAATACGGCCTTTCGCCTCCCCGCATGCCCAGACCCATAATATATGCTGCATATCTCTTTCTCAGCTGCATGGTTAATCTTATATCAGAGAGTTCTACATCACTGATTGCTTTTATTTTTATCCTTATTGATGAAAAGCCATCAAATTCAAGTGATCCCTCTGTTTGCATCTCTATAGCAGAACTCCTGCTTGCAGTCTGCCATTTGTATTCACCCGGACCATTCCTCTCAAACACAGGCTCATCATTGACAAAAAATATTTTCGATCCGTTTAAGCGATATAAACTCATTGTCATAGGAGAGGCCAGTATATTTTCTCCTTTTTCCTGCAGCGAGGTGTTTGAGGGATTGAACCAGCTGATATACCTGGAAGGCAGGCCAGAGGAACCAATTTCTATCTGCCTGCCGGTGATTTTAAGGGACCTGTCTTTTTTTTCAACAGCTATAAAGGGATCTGTGATTTCATTGTCATGGGCCAGCATTGAATTAAGCCACCTGAGGCGGGTCATCATCTCCGGGTCGTTATCTCCGTGGTTCTCTATGAGCCTGTCCGATATGTTTATACGTATTTTCAGTGTCTCGGCCTTATGTCCCACAGGTTTAACGGTAACATGTCCCCTTATCTTTGAGGCATCAGTGTTCTCCGGCACCATAAAGCCAAACCACAATGGCTGCACCGTGCCTTCAGGCACCTTGACTTCTTTTCTGAACGGCTGCCCGTTCCAGCCTGTACCACCCGTATTAAAAGAATGAATACTATCAGGATCTATAATAAGCCTGTTTCTGCCGGCGCTGAGACCAGAAAAACTTATATCAACATCTTCTATTCCTTCCTTTATACAATAAAGACCGAGCTGGAAAGTAAAGAATTCACCCCGCAAAGCTTTTCCTTCAATGGTACCGGAAGGTCCTTCCCTGACCCAGTTGCATGGCAAATAATCATTCATCCTTATCGACAGACTGCGGTCTTCGGGAAACAGCAGGTATGTCTTACCGGGGTAATCATCAAGCATATCTTTTATTTCATCCCCTGTGGCTATTACCTCCATGGGCCAGAATGAATTGAATTCATTCCTTGACTGTATCCCGGTGACCTTTGCTACAGGCAGTGATGCCACTGTAGCACTGTCGCCAAGACTGTGTATTTCTATCCAGGCATTATCGGCAGTCTGTTCCGGTGCAGGATAAGTGACGGTGGGATAGTTGCTGCGGCCCTCCATCCTTCCGGGCAGGTAATACAGAAAATATTCACCTGCTCCGTTTACAGGCTGGAAAACAAAGCGGCCCTTTTCATTATCTGATAAAAGGCATATTTTATTGCTTACCACATCCTGCCCTTCTCCGGCGGTTATTATTACAGCTTTATTCCATGGTTCCCTGTCCCGTCTGCGCCAGGGTACTTCAACAAATACAGCATCAGCATCCGTATTGCATTCAATAACTACCCTGTGATAACCCAGTGAATCTTCATCCCATTCCCCTGTTGTATATTTGATTACACTGTTTTGTTTATCGCAGGAGGCAAAAAGTAGTACAGTTATGAGTACTCCCAGTATTGCCCTTAATCCTTGTACTCCCTGTACCCCCGGCACTTCCGGTACCCCCGGCACTTCCGGCAACCCCCTGTATGTTTTCTTTTGCCCCTTCATCATCCCTTCATGTTTTATTCCACGATGTCCTTGTCCGTACCGGCAAGATCAATAATGGAAAGCAGCATCAGCTGCGCCAGGTCTTCCATAATCTCAGGCTTTATATAGTCCATATTATCCCATGGTATATGGTAATATGACTCTGAGCCGTATGTGTTAAAGCTCAGCGACGGCACTCCTGCACTCAGGAATATAGCTGCATCGAGTCGCGGACGCCCAAGGTTTGAGAAAGAACGTGGTCTCATGCTGCGGTGAATATAGCTGTCATTGGCCTTTATGAAGCTTTCATATAATTGTGGAAAGTCAAAGCCTGCTGTGATACCTATTTTATCACCAACACCTACACCGTCCATATTGATCAGTACTGAGCTGTCCAGCGGCCTTACAGGGTCATTAATATATTTCTTTGTACCCAGGAGAGCCTGCTCTTCAGCTCCGAATGACAGGAAAAGGACTGATCTTTTGAGCTCTATGTCAAAATCATTGAGAGCTTTGGCTACGGCCATCATCACTGCAACAGCTGATGCATTATCATTGGCCCCGGGAATTATTTCATAACATTTTCCAAGATGGTCAAGATGGGCACCTATTATTATGGTCTCTTTGCTGAGTTCAGGGTCTGTACCTTTCTTCAGGCCTATGACATTTACCCCTATCCCGTCAGGATAATGTGTGGTGCTCATCTTTATGCTAACTTTTTTACCGGTGGCAAAGGAGCGGGGCTTTAGTTTTTTCCTTATTTCTCCCTTTACTTCGGAATGGGTTTTTCCGGTTCCGCTGAAAATATCCCTGACAACGGAATCCCCAACATGCACATAAATGAAATCTTTAACATACGCGTTATTGGGATTGGCTATGGGGCCGTAGTTATAAATCATGCCGGCAGCCCCGTGTTCAACGGCATTATACAATTTTTTCTGGTGGAAGGAGTGCTCCCTCCATGGGCTGAATTCTTCAGTCCCTGCCGAAGGGTTAACGGGTGCTTCAGGCTCAATAAATATTATTTTGCCCTCTACATCTATACCTTTATAATCATCATATCCCAGTTCAGGTGCTGTTATGCCGTAGCCGGCATATACTACTTCTGCTTCTATTACGCCGTCACCCGAGGTTGATCCCGGCATATACTCAGTTATATATTC
>CAZGUR010000028.1:0-218 GCA_964529295.1 uncultured Rikenellaceae bacterium
GATTAGTTCAAATTATAGACCTGTTGAATATATACCGATTGAAGCAAGACAAATAATTATTAATTTTTCATATTACAAGGATACCCTATTTTATTACATAGATGAGGATCCATCAATATTGGCATCCTTTTTTGATATGGATGGCCATCTGTTGGAAGACTTTCAGTTGCATAATAAAATAAATTTATACGGATCCAAAGAAATTTCCTATCAAAATC
>CAZGUR010000028.1:228-19200 GCA_964529295.1 uncultured Rikenellaceae bacterium
CTTTTGTACTATTTTATTAACCATCATCCTGCTAAACAATTATTTGCTGTTACTTACAGGTATTCAGATTTAATTGTAGTTATTGATAATAAGGGAAAAATAAAATACAGCTCTCGGGATTTAAATCATGATCTGAACATTCCTGATTTAAACAGTGATAAAAAGCATCGATTAGTTTCATATGTACATTCTAATGAAAGATTTATATACCGTCTATATAACAGTAATGCTCAAAATTATGAGAGTATCAAGGACATTTTAATGAAAGAAATCCATGTATACGACTGGGAAGCTAAACCCATTGCAAAGCTTAACCTTGATCATGAAGTTTTTTCATTTGACATAGATTATGAAAATGGTAGAATTGTAGCGTTTTCCAAAGAAGCTGGAATTGTATATTATGATTTGCCAAAGAGCCTGTATTAAGAACAATGAAAAAGATGATATACAAGCATATGCCATTTGTACTACTTTTACTTATTAGCTCATGTGTAAATCATAGCAATACTCAGATCAAATCAATAGAGGAAGTTATGGAAGAATGGCATGGTAAGGAGATTAAGCTACCAGATCGCTTTTTTCGTTTTTCAGACGATGTCATGACTTCTGTTCGAGTCTCAGATTCCGATAATTTCAAACTGATTTCACTTATATCAGCAGATTGCCCTGGTTGTATTGAAGATATATTTACATTATATCAATTCTACTCTGAAATAAAACAGTATGATAATGCCGAAGTAATAATAATCCTTTTCGCTAGAGATTATGAATACTTATTAAGTCATTATGGCAATCAACTTCCTCAAGATCTTAATATTTACATTGACCCTGATTATAAATTCTTTGATTATAATAATTATCCAAAAGAAGAGTTATTTAGAACATTTCTTATTAATAGAAGGAATGAAATAGTCCTCCTTGGGGATCCTATTTATAATAATGCCTTACAAGAATTATATTTTAATAAAATTAATGAATAATGAGATTTGATTATTGCTTATATGCCTTATGGTTACTGAGTGTATTAAGTATCCCTTCCGCAGGTCAGAATAATAATACAGACATTGATAATCTGAAAAAAATAATTGAAAAAGAAATTGAGATTGACTATAATGAAGTAGATACGATTGTCCCACTCTTTACTATTGAACATAGTGAGAATAACTCAGTATTAAACAATGAGAAACGAGAAACTGCCCGCTTTACATTTTCAATTGGGTACAATCTCAGATTTTATCTTATAGGATCTTCTCCTGATAATAATGATTTAATACTTCGTTTACATAAATATAATGAAGAGGATAATGTTGCCTCAGAATTGTATTTTGAATTCAAGGACGATACATCTGATATCAAAGTTTCAAAGCATGATCATATAATAAAATCGAATACAGAAAACATATTAGTATTAATAATCCCGGAAAATTTTAAAGGAACAGCAGTTGCTGTCGCAACAGAGTTTTGGAAAAAATAGAACTTTTGTTTTAACTATATAAAGTTTGCTGATAAATTCAACAAACCAGTTTGTAATATTTCTCTTTTTGTATCGTATTTGTTCCGGTGGTTGGATTTTGATTCGGATATAGCCCTATTGGCGAGCAAATCAAAAGCCGCTGGTCCATCCATCTGATAAGCCATCTGAAAAATGAGCACAATAAATCTTTGGCCTGGTAGTTTATCAGGTTCATTACAAAGAAAATACGTGCCACCCAGCTTTCTGAAGTGGTATTTAGCCTGGCCCGGATCTCATTGAGATGGTATCCATTTTTACCTTGACCAAATTTCCCTTCAATGTGATTCCTTTCAGTGGCTTCCTTACGTTCTTTTCTCTTCTAATAGTATGATTGTGTGGTTTTTGCAGGCTTTCTTATCGTGACATTCGTAGCAGGAAACTCCTGTTGTACCACCTGTCAGTGCGTCACCGCGACATGATACACAATTTGTCAGAGGCTGGTTGTAACCGTCCTTATGCATATAACCGCTCATGCTCACAGAATGATCTGAAGGTGGATTATACTCTGAGTTGCCGTCCTTTTCACATGAACTGACCAGTATAAACAATACTGCCAGCGCGGCGATTAATCTGCTTAATTTCTTGTTTCTTTCCATTTTTAAAAGGTTTCTGGTTGAAATGTCATCCTAGCATCTTCCCCGTGCACAGGGACTGTTTGTAAGAAAGAATCCTATGAATCCACCGATACCCAGGCTTTTCAGTACCTCACCGGCAGTTATTATTTCGGCACTATGGCCTTCGGTAAAATAAAAAAACAGGAAACCGGCAACTGCACCTATAAGAATAGCTACCAGTGTTTTCTTTGTCTGGGGCGAAGAAATAAACCTGCGTAACCAGCTCCCCTCCTGTTCAATCTCAAGCTTTTTAAATTCCATATATCTATATATATTTATATTTGCAAATATATAAAAATAGTATAATATAGTCCGATTATTAAGCTGTATTTTCGATGGTGTATTTTCATAACAACCCGTGTGCTCACAAGGATGAAGGTTTAATTCATTCTTCTTCAGGCAATACTTCATAGTATCTGTTAACAACCATCCTGGCTGAATCTGTTTTATTTTCGGCTTCTAAAGCTTCTAACAATCTTAAAAAAACAGGTCTGTACATATCACCCTCCATCTTATTTTCATTTGTATATGGCTTATCATCAGTATCTGCCCAAATAAATTTATTCATTAAATTATTATAAAGAATATCTGTATTAATGCTGCCTGTAAGATTATCATTAATAGTTTTTTTAACAGGTACTATACGATATGCAAGACCTTCAAGCTGTAAATAATTTTCCAGGCCGATAAAACTATCACGTCCCATACCTAGGCTGAAATAAAGTGGTCGCTCCCATTTATTGCCTGACAATACATCAAGCATTATAAGGTGATTCTTTAAAATGAAATTTTGATTAATAGTCCATCTGATTGTATCAGCAGTTAAATCAATATTTTCAGGACCAGCCGTTTCGCTCTTATAAAATTCTTCATTGTCGACAGGGAATGCAATTTGATTTGCCGGTATGAAATTAATTAAATCTCCATAACCTGTCTTAATTTGAGTTTGTGGATTATCACTCCATGCAAATTCCAGGATCCTGCCAAGATCAGCCGGACGGCCAAGCCTGTCTGTAACATAAAGAAATTCCCTGTTATTATTAGCATATTTAGCCGGTGCAACAGAAACAGGAAGACCCGGTGCATCGTGTATCTGTTCACGTAAACTATTGATATACCGGTATGTGTTGAGTAAACTTACATTTACAACCAATACATCCGTTCTGATGCCATATTGATTCTGGACATAAAGCAAGGGATAAGTGTCATTATCTCCCTGTGTAAATAGTATAGCGTCAGGTGCACAGGAGTTTAAATAGTTCTTTGCTGCAGATATAATAAAGTCGTTATAGAGGCTGTCTTTAAGCTCTTTTTGTGCTTCCTGCTCGTTTTGGAATATTCTTAACTCTAAAAACGATACGAGATGTGCATTTGAAGCTTTTAATTCTATGTTTCCGACAAATGTTTGAAAATCGGGATTTAATTCAGCAACTTTGGAAAACATTCCTCTTGCCCGCCGTGAGTAGGTTCTGTATTTTTCAAGTTGTTCATCTGTCAGGCTATTTTTTCCATCAGGTAAATCAAATTGATGATCCGGATCTGCCATACCACTGTTATTATGCAATAAATTAGATGCATAGGATGAGTAAGCATATGCAAGACCGTACAAAATTGAATCGGGTAAATTATTTACCTCCTCATACTCTTGAATTACATCCCAGTCCCAACCGGGATAGCCATAATATTGACATACGCTATAATGAAACATTAAATGTTCATTTAAAAAACCTTTGATTTCCGGGTTTTCTTCAGGTTCGATAAATAGAGTATCGAAATCTGTAATCTGATATTTATTGTTTTCCTTACTCCAGAATATTCTGTCCCTGACTTTTATTTTCTCCTTTTCATTCTTATATAATGCCACATGCCATCCTGCTGGCCGTTTTTCAAAACTTGTTTCATAGGGATAATGATTCCTGTTAATAGCATAAGTGTTGAAAAACTTAGCTACAACATCTTTATAATCAGGATAAATCCGGTAGTTCAACAAGGTTATGTCATTTTTATCCTTGCTTTTGCTGATGCTTGCGCAATGATGTAAGCCTAAAGACAAGAAAGCTAAGACTAAGCCTGTTAACATTGGTTTTACAATACTCTTAAATTTATTCATATATCATATTTTGGTTTAAATAAACTTAATAACAGGTTGTTTATAAGTGCTTTAAATTCACTAATTGCTTTGTAAATCATCTGAATATCAATGCACCTGTGCCAGTATGAAATTTCTTTTCCATTGTTTCCGGCTGACCGTAGCAAATTATATCACCGCTGTTATTAATTCCGTAGGTTAAATAACCGTAAACATTTATTTTCAGGTCATCTATGGATCTTTGCTCCACATACATATCTTCAGCATCAAGTCCTGATGCATCAAGGTTGGCGGCACCGTTTATAACAAAATATGCATACCCTGTTTGTCCACTTACCCTGTAATTCCCGGTGTTTATCCATGAGTTAACCATATAGAAATGACCTGTTTCGATCTCTATATCAATCTCTGTAAGGTTATTGGTAGCCCATACAATCAACTTGTCCTGTTTATAAACACCATCCGTCCGAAAACTACAGGGTTCATCCAGGGTGATCTTTTCCAGGCTGTCAGTTTCTATTACAAGCTCTATACGCTTGTATTCCCTTGTCCAGTCATAATGATTTTTATTGCTGATGATAAGTGTGTCGTTCGAGAAAGTGGTCTTTATGCCGGGTATCAATGCTTCTCCGCAACTGATGGTGACTCCCGGTGTATCAGCCTGGCGCAGGGTCACATCAAACACATCCCTTATCTCAACATAAGTGAATTCCGGGAATGATCTCGTTTCCGTTACTATCTCCCCTGTCCTGAAAAAACCACCTTCACTGCATGACTGAATCACTACCAGGATTAAGAAATATATAGTTAACTTCTTCATTATCTAAAAATTATAACCCACACCCCAGCTGAGGTAATCAGCAACACCCAGATGTGCCTTTAACACTGCTGCGGCAAAAAGCCTGTCAGAAAAATAATACCTGATGCCATAACGCTGGTAAATAAAATGGTTCTCTTTCTTCCATTTATTATAAAGATATACTCCAAGCTGCATGGTTATACTGACATCATGGAACTTAAGTTCCTGTCCTGCATGCAGGCCTATCCTTATAGCCTCAGAATGCCCCGCAGGCATATCCGTATCATCTGATATCAGTCGCCTGAGGCTCCCGTCATACGAAATATCAAGTCCGGCCATAAACTCCCTTATATGTGACACATGCCTGGAATAATCAATGTTTAAAGAAATGACATCATACCTGCCCGTGTTAAACTGGTCAATAACTTTGGTAGCATATCCTGTAACTATACTGAATTCATTTTTTTTCTTTAATTCAGGTATTTCAAAATACTCATTCTGAATACGGTCAGTCATTAAATATTTAAGGCCTATACTTGTTGTAAGCTGGTTTAAGCCTTTATTTGGACTCTTAATCCTTCCGTTTGAGTAATGAGATATAACAAACTCATTTGTAATAAATAAGCGTTCTGTCAATTCATACTCGTTCTGTATGGCAAACCTGATAAATGAATTCAGATGAGATCCTATAAGAATATTCAGATTATTTGATTCTACATCAAAAATCCTGGTATTATATGATATCCCCGCTCCTACCAGGTATGCTGCTTTATATCTTCCTCCCCTGTAAATGGATGCACTGAAGTAAGGATACAGGGCATGTGTCCTGCCAAAGACATCAATATTTCCAAGTGTACCGTAATAATATGCAATACCTGCTTCAGGGTACCGGTAAAGCTGATCCATGTAAGCACCACCTGAAAATTTCTTCCCGGCATACAGCTCAATACCATGAATATGGTCAGTCACAAGATATCTTACACTCATACGAAACGGGTGCATAAAACCATAATGGTACCTGCCGCCGATATACCACTCAGGCTGACTGTCTTCCTGTGCATTCAGGCTTGTCGCAGCGCATATAAGTACCAGCATTAAAAACAGGGTCGATTTTCTCTTATTATTTGTTTTTAGTACTGAAGCCAATATTTAAAGTATTATTTGAGTCAGGTTAGTATTCATTTCCAAAAAGCATCTGCCTTACCGGTGCTCCCCTTTTACTTTATGTTTTTTCGATTTTTTCAGGATTTTATCCGCGGCTAATTTGCCTGTGAGAATCGACATTGGCACACCGGCGGGACTGTAAACCCATTGACCCGCCTGGAAGATTGTTGGTACCGGTGTATAAACGGACCTGTCAGAGATCTGTATCTTGTTTACAACCGGTACAGGCTCCCGGAAAGACCATCCAACAATAGCTCCTTCTGAGCTGTCAACCCTGCTTTTAATGCTCAGTGGCGTGAAAGAGAAGCGTTTAAGTACCTTATCCTTAAGCATCGGGTAAACAGTATCTGATATTATATTCAGTACACGGTTTTCCACTTCAGAAACAAACTCATCATACCAGCCCGCCTTTTTAATCTTGTTAAACAAGTCATATTCAGCAAGGAAGCTAATAATAAGGCCTGTTTTACCCTCGGGAGCCATTTCCGGGTCTTTTAGCCCGGGGATGGATATTTCATAAGTGTTTAATGCAATAAACCTGTCGAGCCATGAAAGAATGTCCTTTTTGCTGAGCTTATCAAAATTCTCAATCAGTGTATCCAGTTCATTTCTGTGTGTCTCTCCCAGGCCCTCTCTGGATGGTGTGTAAAAGAAATGACCATGAGCTATCTTTCTGAAACTATCCAGGGAAGAGTCTACCTCCATAAATACAGTAAACACGGAGTCTCCTCCCCTTTTATTCAGTATCCTGTTTTTTGTATCATTAAACTTTATGGCAATTTCGCCAGGTAATCCACCCGGATCTGTAATATTATAAAAGGTTTTTAAGTCAGCGGCCCAGATAAGATTATCATATTTATATATAAGTCCATTAGTGTCTTTAACATAACACTTTACAGCGTTTACTTCATTTATTGATGTACCTGTTTTCAGCTCTCCGCCGAATTCAAGCAGCTTTTCGCAAACTGTATCTGCAAGCTTTTTTACGCCACCCACAGGATAAAAATAATCCAGGTAAAGTGAAAAATAGCTCATAGCAAAGAAGGCAGGCGTATTTTTGAAAAAGTGCTGGGAGATTATATCGCGTAATGAGGGATCTTTCACCATATCTTCCAGGTACTCTTCAACAGGCATATTCATCCTGTTAATTTTGCCCACAGTAAAAGCAAACCTGGGTAGCCAGGGTAATAATTTTTTGAAAAGAAAATTCCTGTCTCCCGGAATATCTTTGAACACAGGATTTTCAATACCATATAACACATCCATATGTTTCATTATCCTGAGGATGCTTTTCAGTACCAGCTCTATATCTTTTTCACTATCGGGATATAAGCTCTTTAGAAGGTCCCTGTATTTTTCAATGTCTTCAATACTTTCAATATCAATTATATTATCCCCCACACCCAGAGATACAGGACTTTTAACAAAGTCCAGATGAATTCCTAATTGCTCCAGCATGGGTAAGATTATTCCAGCATCAAGAAGTGCCCTTACCCCTGCGTCAAAATGAAAACCATCGCGGGAAAAGGTATTGACAAGCCCTCCCAATTCCATATTTTTTTCAATAAGCAAAACTTTTTGTCCCCCCCTTGCAAGGTAGGCTGAGGATGTCAAACCTGCTATCCCTCCCCCGACAACTATGGTATCATACTTATTTTCAGCCATATAATATGCATTTAATAATAATATACACTACTTCAGACATCAGATCCTGTTTTTATGTCACGCAGCCCGGCCAGCTCTTTGCTCTTTTCCCAGAGCCGGTAAGCGACTTCCCTGTCAAGGGCCGGTGGTGCGGGTTCCTCTTCTGCAGTTAAATTAAAGAACTTCCCACTCAGACTGTCAATCCCTTCTGAAACACCCAAATAATAAAGGGCTTCGGCAGATATTTCAGGTGATTTTAAGGATTTATCAAGAATATTCTTTTTATACCAGCGGTAAACAGGGCCATTATCCTGTCCTGTTTCAGTTTTAACAGCTCCCGGGTGCATTGCGTTTATGCTTACACCGGAACCCTTAAAATGATCATCAAAAACAAGCATGGATAAAAGCTGGGCAAGTTTGGCAGAACCATAACTTCTCAAACCTGAATATCTGCGTTTTTCCCAATTCAGATCCTCCAGTCTCAGTCCCCATACAGCAAAACGGTGACCTTCGGAATTTACAAGAATAATCCTGGCTTTCTCCTGTGCTTTCAGCTTATCCATTAATAAGTAATTAATAATAAACGAAGAAAGATACTGAACCACAAAAACCTTTTCCAGGCTATCCGATGTTAAGACTTTTTTTGTCAGATAGACACCGGCATTATGAATAATAACGTCAAATGCAGTATCAAGGGCGGCCAGTTCTTCGCCCACACGATGAATATCCTTTAGCTTGCTGAGATCAGCCAGCCTGTAATCACATTTTACTCCATATTTGCTTTCAATCTCCTTTTGCAAAGCTTCAGATTTTTCCAGGCTGCGATTGATACACAGGAGGTTTGAGCCAAATGCAGCATATTTCAGGGCTGTATAATAACCGATGCCCGATGTGGCACCGGTGATAACAACAAGTTTATTCTTGAATTCCTCCTTGCAGATTTTTGGATCAAGGCGGTTGTTCCTGATCATGGCAAAGATGTTCGACCACTGGTATTCCTTAAAATATTTTAAAAATTTTGTCTTTTTCTTCATAACAGGGTCTTAACCAAACTTTCTTTTCATAAATCTCCTGTAAGCCTTGCCAAATCGCGGAATATTATCAAATATGTCTCCCCAGAGATCAAAATAATCTCTTTGTTCCGTAATTTTATTTTCATCATTCATCGTGAGGCGACTGGAACCATATAATACCGAACTTGGATTCTTTTTAAAGCTGATCGTCATCTCCCATTCAATAAAAATAATATTATCCTGCCCGAGAGCCCTGACTACATTCATTTTCAAGTCTTTTGAGCGATCCGTCAATCGCTCGGTCATTGCCCTGAATTCATTTATTCCGTGTATTTCCTGGATGGAATCCCTGAAATATATCTTATCGTCATAATATGGCATGATATGCGACCAATCCGGTTTCCCCTGTGTATTGTATGTTCTGGACCATAATTCCTTTACGGTTTCAGCATTCAGTATTATGTTATTACCATTTTCTTTTTGCTCCATAGCCTGTTTATTCTTATGCATTATTGTTACCACAGATCTCGTATACCGACCCTACTAAAATAGCAATTAATATCGCTAATTTATATACAGAAGGCTTCTTTCAGGCTCATTAAAATATAGCCGTCCTTTAAACAAGTAATTATAAAGTATTTAATTATATTAGTTGAGTTGTAAACAATGTTTTAGATTACAGGCCTTGTGTATGCTATATGACTTAATGATAGAAGTAAAATCAATTTCAAAATCTTACGGTAATATAATGTCGCTCAGGGATATCAGCTTTAATATCCGCAAAGGAGAGATATTCGGATTACTTGGCCCTAACGGAGCCGGAAAATCAACTACTGTAAATATTTTAAATACACTATTAAAGCCTGATTCCGGTGAAATCTATTTCGACGGGGTCAATATTTTCAATAACCCGGATCACTGCAAAATGATGATGGGTGTCGTTCCCCAGGAAATTGCTCTTTATGAAAATCTGACAGCATATGAGAACCTGGTTTTCTGGGGAGGTTTATACAGGGTCCCAAAATCAGAACTAAGGGAGAATGCTGTTGAAATGCTTGAACTGGTCGGTCTTTCAAGCAGGAAGAATGACAGGATCAAAACTTTCTCAGGAGGTATGAAAAGAAGGATCAATATTGCCTGCTCCCTTCTGCATAAACCAAAAATACTTGTAATGGACGAGCCTACATCCGGTGTTGATCCCCAGAACAGGAACCATATTTTCAATGTTATAGAGAATTTGAATAAGGAGGGAATGACAATCATTTACACAACACACTATATGGAGGAAGCGGAGCGTTTATGTGACAATATTGCTATTATTGATCTAGGTACTATAAGGGCACAGGGAACAATGGAGGAACTCAGGACAATAAGCGGAGACGTGGATAATGCCCGGCTTGAGTCGGTCTTTTTAAGATTAACAGGTAAGAAATTAAGGGACCGGGAATCATGATTAAATTATTCAAAAAAGACCTTATAATGTTTTTTCATGACCAGAGGTCGTTTATACTCACCTTCCTGGTTCCCATAATATTAATTACACTTTTTGCTTTCGCCTATGGAGGTATAGGAGATTATGATGCTAATTCTGAAAACCTGGAATTACTGATTGTCAACCATGATAAATCGGAACTTGCAGGGCAGTTTATCTCAGACCTTGATTCACTTGATGTGCTGACTGTTATTGATGCGAATACGAACGAAGCCAGGGAGTTAATCATTAAGGGTAAATATGCCAGCGCCCTGGTATTTAAAGAAGGTTTCCAGGATTCAATGTACCTGGGAGGAGATATCCCCTTAGAATTACTGTATGACAGGGAGCAGGAACTGGAAACCGGGCATCTGCAGGTTATAATATTAAACATCCTAATGTCCTACACAGGAAAGATAGAAATGCAGAAATATATTAATTCAGATAATAATTTTCTGCAACGCTCAGTTTCCTCAGAATACACAATGTCGCGGCCTGCCGGAAACAGTAATGATCCTTTTCCGCTTGAGATGACATCCATTGTCGGTGAAAAAAATGACCATAAACTGGGACTGATACAGGCAATTGCAGGTACAGCTATCCTGATGCTGCTATTCAGCATGGCTGGTGTAGGTACAAGCATTCTTGAGGAAAAGGAGAATGGTACAATAAACAGGCTGCTTTATTCACCGCTTAACAGCCAGACAATACTCTACAGTAAGATGTTGTTTGCTTTTTTCATTGCCATTCTTCAGCTTACGCTTATGTTCCTGTTTTCATGGATATTTCTGAATCTGGATATAACTTTAAATATCCCGGCCCTGATATTAATGATTATTTCCACCGCCTTTGCTATCTCCAGCATGGGAATTTTCCTTGCAGCAATTTCAAAATCACGACAGCAGGCCCAGAATCTCAGCACTCTTATTATACTGGTCATGTCTGCCATTGGCGGAAGTATGATTCCCCTTTTTTTCATGCCGGATATTATGAACAAGGTTGCCATATTCAGCGTAAACTACTGGGGTATACAGGGATTTTATGATATTTTCTGGAGATCCCTCCCTCTTTCGGAGATATTTCCAAAGATACTGGTACTGACCGGCATTGGTATTGTTATGACCATCCTGTCAATAAGAATGATTAATAAAAATATATTGAAATTAATCTAGTTCCCAACTCTTAAAAGCTACCTGCAAAAATAACTCCCGGATCCATATGCTAATCCCTACCTGTATCTTATCCATTTGCTTTTACGATTAAATAATCATATCTCAAAATACTAAAATTTACTCTCAATACCTTATTTACTCTGTATTTGCTTCTGTAAAAAATTAGAAAAAATATTTCTTTTCGCAAAATCTTTGGCGCTCATGATAAAACGTTTTGTATTATGGATATGAACAAAGCGGGTTAATTATTGTTTAACAACAGTATTTAAATATTAAACAATAATGATGAAACAGTTTACAGTATTATCGGCATTTACAATTCTTCTTCTGATAATTACAAATCAAAACTCTATGGCAAATATTCTTACACAAAAAACAGAAACACCTAAATACAAGGTGATTAAAAAACTTGATAAGGTTGAAATAAGGGAATATCCTGATCTGATAATGGCTTCTACAGAGATGGGGAAATCCTACAGCGGAAACTCGGGTAGAGGCTTCAGCACTGTTGCATCTTATATATTTGGAGGAAATGATAAAAACCAGAAGATCAGCATGACATCCCCTGTAATGGTTGATATGGCTGATACCATGAAGATGAGTTTTATTATGCCATCAAAATATGAAATGGATGATCTTCCTTCACCCAATAATCGAAAGGTTGAGCTTCACAGTCAAAGTTCACGTATCCTGGCTGTAATAAGTTTTGGTGGCTGGGCAAATGACGAGAAACTTGCTGAGTACAAAGAAATGCTCAAAGCCGAACTCGAAGAAAATCAAATCAATTCAACAGGAGAATTCATGTTCCTTGGTTATAATCCTCCTTTTCGTATGATTAACAGGCGTAATGAAGTTGCTGTGGAAGTACAGACCCGGGAAGAGTAGTATAAACAGTACTTATGCCCCCACTCCACTGCTTGACTAATATTCGGACAAAAAGCGATATCATATCAGACTTGATCATTAATTAGTATTTTTGTCACTTGCTAGTCAACTTATTTTATTTATAATGGAAAGCTTCATACTACCTGTAAAAATCCGTTATTCAGATATCGATATGAACCGCCATGTCAATAATGCAGTGTATTTCACTTATATGGAGAATGCCCGTACCGAGTTGCTTGCCAGGGAATTGATTCAGTACCAGGATGATGGTATATTGTTCATTGTTGCTGATGCCTCATGCCGCTATCGCAGACCTGTTTTCCTGAACGACAATATTAACTGCGAACTGGCATTTGAGCTGCTTACCCCCATGCGCATAGGCGTAACTTATCTTTTCAAAAATATTGACACCGGCCAGCTATGTGCGGAAGGAAAAACAACCCTTGTAATGGTTGACAGCCAGACTAATAAGCCTGTAAGAATCCCGGAACAAATCAGCAATAAACTGATAAGGGAAAATTAACACAAGGGACGGAATCCCGAAAAAGATCAGTAAAAGCTGCCGGGGAAGCATTGACTCCAGGGTCATAATGCCTCCCTGGCCCAGTTTTTATTTAGCTTTATTATATAACTTATTCTCGTATTCTATCCCCTCTTTCATCCATTCAGCTGCAGGCTTACCCATAAGGTAATGGTCGAAGTACTGCTTCATACGTTTCTGGAAATCAATCTGGTTATACTTGTTTGCCAGGTGATGGTTCTCATCCGGATATGAAAGCAATATTACCTCTTTTCCCAGTCTCCGTGCGGCATTATAGAATTCAAGTCCCTGGTTCCAGTCCACCGCACCGTCAACCGTACCGTGCAATATCATAAAGGGTGTGCTGATACCCGGGGCATTGTGTACAGGCGACTGTGCAATATAATTCTCCATATCATCAAACATGCCCTTTCCCATTCTTACCTGTCCCTTTTCAAATATCCCGTGGTTATTGGTACCTGAGTTCTTATACAGTATATTATACATGCTTGTAAGGTTGGTAACAGGTGCCCCCGTAACGACACAGGCAAACATATCGGTCTGGGTGACTATAAAGGACGACTGGTAACCACCCCAGCTGTGTCCCTGCAAACCAATATGATCAGGATCGGCATATCCCTGATCAATAACTTTTTTTGCCGCCAATGTAACACAATCGAGTGCATTCCATCCGGGTTTTCCTTCATAATACTGTATATCAGGCATCAACACCAGGTAGCCGTTGCTGGCATAGGTTGACATATGCGGTCTGTCATCATAGCTCGGCATTGAATAGCTGTGATGCCTGTCAGACATCTTCTCATAGAAATATATCAGCGTGGGATATTTCTTACCCTCTTCATAACCGGCAGGCAGTGTCATTGTAGCCTGCAGCCTGTCACCGTGACTGTTCTCAAAATCAAGCAGCACCCTCCTGCCCCAGGCATATTCAGCCTGCTGGGGATTGGCATCAGTCAGTTTTTCGGGCTTCCTGAACTTTGCATCAACAGTGTAATAGTCCGGGAAGTCAACAAATGTCTGTATGGTAAAAATAAACCTGTCTGCATCCTGTGCTTTGGTAAGCCTTCCGTAAGAAGCATCATCATATATCAATTCCCTTGGGTCTTTACCATCAGCCAGCAGGAAGTATCCGGATTTTTTGGTCCATTCGCCATAAGCTGTAAGGTAAACATCCTCCTCTGTATTAATATAAGGATCTTCGTTATCCCCGCCTGAGCTCCTGAAGAAGCCGCGACCCGACCTGTTAAAGCGCAGCCGTATCTCATTTTCAGAACCGTAATCACCTGTCAGGTTATAGCCACCGCTGCCATCCAGCGACACGGCCCATATATCATACAGGTGGTTCAGGAAAAGCGTGTTCTTATCCGCTGACCAGCCGGCAATCCCATAAGACGGGTTTTCATAGGGATGATCTTCCTTGATATCAATAAAACTCACATCAACATTTTCTGAGATATTGACAATATTTTCCTTATTGAGGTTATAAGCAAAAAACTCACCATCCAGAAAAAACAGAAAATGGCTTCCGTCAGGTGAAAGGCCCATAGCCCTGCCGACTCTTTCCTTTATCAGTGTTTTACCACCGCTCTCAGGGTCTATTTTATAATAATCGCTGTAAGCTCCACCCCAGTTAGTGTCTGAGATATATGGCTTTGGATCTGCTCCTATAATTTTGTCTGCATTCCTGTTCATCATGCTGCTGCGCATATCATCCGATTCAATCTGCACGAACGACATATCATCGAGGTGGATCAGCCCGGCATAGGTTGACATCCTGTTGCGCCTGTCCCTTACCATTTGTACCGATTGTATCTCTTCATCATCCCAGTGCCATACATCGACATTTGGTATGGTATCACGACTCATCTTAACAATCTTATCCTGCTCCCTGATACTCACGATCATCCTGTTGTTATCCATACTGAACCCAAGCCTTCCTTTCTCACTCAGAACATAGTCACCCGGAAAGCCGCTGGCATCTGCCGGATTAAAATATATTATTTCGGGAGCGGAAGTATTTAAATCATTAAATATTATCAGCCTGTTAACACGCTCCTCCAGGCTGTCCGGCTTATTTCCTTTCATTACGGCAAGGGCATAACCTTTTCTGTCTTTCTCCGTGCGGTAAAGCATCTCATCATCCCAGGTAAGCCGGCTGTAGGTCATGGTATCAGTATCAAGCGGCTTAATCGTGGCAGCGGCCATATCCATCAGGTAGATACCGTTTCCTGCATCATCAGCAGCATCAATGGTGTAAGCCAGGTGGGTACCCCGCTTGTTGAATTTATATTCATTCACATTGCCTAGGTTCATCAGGCTCCCAGTCTCAAGGTTAACTATAAGAATATCAGATCCGCTATGCTCGTTTTTTTCACCTTCTTTTTTAATAATAAGAAAGTCAGATGCCGGTGAGAACTGCAGCCTGTCAACCTTATCCCATTCCATCTTTTCACCTGTCCTCAGCTCAAGCAGCACGCCCTTGCTGGATACAGGCTTCTTCTTTTTACGCAGCTTTTCTGCTTCTTTCTTTTTCAGGTTTCTTTTGTAAACCACCCATTTTGAGTCGTTTGAAAAACCAGGTTCATCACAATAGGGATCGGAAAAAACCTTCCCCGTCTCAATGTTTTTAAAATACAGGGTATCGTCTCCATCATTAGGACTGTAGGCATAGCTCATCCACTGGCCGTTATCAGAAATATTTACGGATGAGATCCTGCTCCACCTGTCGTAATCATCTACGTTCAGGATCTTTTTGGCCTCCTGCGCAGTGATACTGCCGGCAGCTGTCATGATTATAAAAAGTAAAAGAATTCGGGAGATTGATTTCATGGTATAATTGTTTAGTTTAGGTTTTCAGTAAGCTGTCTGGCAGCCCGGTTACTGCTTCGTTTAAAAACCTGCAAGCCTTCCGGATCGCCTGAAGCCTGGCAAAAACTCAAAGTTAATGATTCTACAACATAAGCTTCTGTTAAAAAATGCTAAATAAATTGAATAAATTTGAACTATACCTTATATCAATAACTATTATGAAAAAGACAGTTTCAGGATTTATCATCTACATCATCATATCCGGGGCAATTTATGCACAGTCCAGGCTGCTTCCTTTGGACACGGCCGTTATCACAAAGCACATTACAGTTATTAATGATGAAAAGATCTCGTATTCCGCTACAACTGGTACCCAGCCTGTATATATTGATGATGAAGTTGTTGCTTCATTGTATTACACATACTATACACGCGACATAAGTGGAAACCGGGACTCGCGCCCCTTGCTTATATCCTTTAACGGGGGTCCGGGTGCGGCATCTGTCTGGATGCATATGGCCTATACGGGACCAATGATTGTAAATATTGATGATGAAGGCTACCCGGTACAGCCCTACGGAGTTAAAGAAAACCCATACTCAATCCTCGATGTAGCTGATATTGTATTTGTTAACCCGGTAAACACTGGCTACAGCAGAATGGTCAGGGATAGTGATGGTAATCTGCCCGACAGAAAACAGTTTTTCGGTATCAATGCAGATATAGAGTATCTGGCTGCTTGGATAAGTGATTTCCTGTCAAGGAACAACAGGTGGCTGTCGCCTAAATATATAATAGGTGAAAGCTATGGAGGCACCAGGGTCTCCGGACTGGCCTACGAGCTGCAAAGCAGTCAGAAGGTGTTTCTTAACGGTGTTATTATGGTCTCACCTGCCGATTATAAGATATTTGAATCCGATGTGCCACTGTCAACCGGGATAAACTTCCCTTATTATACAGCAACAGCCTGGTATCACAAGATGCTTGATGATGAGCTGCAACAGAAAGACCTTACTGAAATACTTCCTGAGTCGGAAGCATTTACCCTTAATGAGCTGATACCTGCGCTTGTGAAAGGCGGCTTTATCCCGGCAGGGGAAAAGAAGGAGATAGCTGAAAAAATGTCCTATTACTCAGGTATTTCGGAAAAAGCCATACTTCAGAATAACCTTGACCTTGGCACCAGCTTTTTCTGGAAGGAATTACTGCGCGACAGTAAAGGATATAATACAGGCAGACTTGATTCAAGGTACCTGGGACTAGATAAACGGGAGTCGGGCGACAGGCCGGATTTCAGCATGGAGATGAGCACATGGAACCATGCTTTTACACCGGCCATTAATTATTATACACGCGAGGTGCTTGGATTCAGAACTGAAATGAGATATAATATGTCAGGTGATGTAAGGCCCTGGGACAGGTCAGATAACAATGTCAGGGAGAACCTGCGCCTTGCCATGGCTGCCAACCCCTTCCTGAAGGTGATGTTCCAGGGAGGTTATTATGACGGCGCATGTACTTATTTTGCCTCCAAGTATACAATGTGGCAGATTGATCCCAGCGGTAAGATGAAAGAAAGGCTCAGCTTTAAGGGATACCGCAGCGGACATATGATGTACCTGCGCAGGGAAGACCTGGAGAAAGCCAATGATGACCTGAGAAAATTTATCCTCAATAGCCTGCCGGACGGACCCGCCGGCTACTGATCAGTGTTTCTGAACACAAAACATTTACCATCCGCCATTATTCTGATATCACGGCAGTTACTGATATGTGTTACCACCATAGGATGACCGTTGAGCATACTTAAATCCGGACCTTCAAATTCGCCGCTGCATTCAATATCCCCATCCGGTGAGTATCTTGTCACTAAAAGTGCATTATCCTTTCTGTCAACCATAAACCATGAACCTGCCCCCTCTCCGCTCAACCACCTGGCCCCGGCAGGTATACTCTTATGTTTTGACGGCGCAGGCAGGGTACCGTCAAAAAAACTTTTACCGGGTTTAAAGGAAGGTAAGGCCGACTCATGCTTCAACAGCTGTTCCATCTGATGGATTTTGCGCTGCGACCTTACATTGCTCATCGGTGTTGGGGTGAAAGGCACAAGATATTTTAACCTTAATCTTGTTCTTAAGTCGGGACTTCCGGCCTTCAGACCCCTGAATACAAACCTTGAGCAATTGCTGCCCCCCCTTATGAAAGGGCCGTAAGGTGTGGGTCCATATTCCTGGATTTTTTTCACTTCCGCAAGGGCTTCGGAATAGTTTATTGACATACAGGACGCATATATTACACCGTTTCCATGACATGATTTATTTAACTGTAATTCCTCTAGCAGCTCATCGATATTGATTATCTCACTGCCATCGTCCGACAGCCTGGGTAAGGTTTTTATCTCCAGATCATGGTCAGTCTCAGCGCTTCTTACCCTGCCATGCTTATAAGGGGCATGGTACCTGCCAAAGTCGAAATACCGGAATTCAGGATTCTCGAGGCTGGTAAGCACCAGGGCCGCATGTCCGGCACGGTAGTAATTATTGCTGCTTATTCCTGTTAAGTCCATTAGCCTGTCATACCATGAGCCTGGCTGCTTGCAGTATGTCTGAGGCCATGCTATTGCAACAGCCAGTCCCCTGACAGCAACATCACTTCCCATTGATTGCAGCTTTTGTATTATTCCTTTTCAGTTTCATTCCCGTTTCAGCGATATATTCAAAAAACAGGTCAATATCTTTTTCTTCTGTCTCAGCATTTGCAATCACCAGCCGTATTGCAAGGTCCTGCCCTATATAACCATAATTGACTATTGTTTTGCCGCTTTTTCTCAGTTCTTCCCGTAAAGAGAGGTTAAACCCGTTTATATCCTCAATCTCTTCGCCAATAAACCTGAAGCAAACGGTAAATGAGTTCCTTGGAGTCATCAGCTCAAGCTCAGGCATATCCAGTACTTTTTCTTCAGCATAGGCGGCCATGGCCATGGAGTTATCGATACGCCTGCTGTAACCATCCTTACCGTAATATTTCCAGGCAAACCAAAGTTTCACCGCATCTACCCTGCGCCCGCATTGTATCGATTTTTTTCCCAGATCATCTACTGCTTCAATATCATGATAGATATAATCTGTATTGATATCTGTAATATTCCGGTAGAGGGTTTCATTATCCCTGACAAGCAGCACCGAACATGTAAGGGGTATATTCATCAGCTTATGCGGATTCCATGCCAGGGAGTCTGTTTTTTCAATACCTTTCATCA
>CAZGUR010000029.1:0-19006 GCA_964529295.1 uncultured Rikenellaceae bacterium
CTGGAGATGGTAAAACACCTTCCCAGACTCGAATGGGGTGATATAGATATAAAGAAGATAAAGTCGTACAAAAAAGACTCCGTTGATTACAGGGTAACCGTAGAATACAATAACAGCGGTAAGCTGCCTACGGCACTTAAACAGGCCCACCTGGTGAAGATAGTTCAGGAAGATAAGATTACAATAGGCTTTGACAGCGGGTTGACAGAAGGAGATGAGCCGGTGATAAAAATACTCAGGGAGGAGGATGATAATGAGCGCAGCAGGTATTACAGGGGGAGTCGCGGACCTCTGTCATCACTGACCCTTGATGCAGGCTATGCTGAAGGAGAGAGCAGCAATCGCTGCGAATTTACCGTAAGGGTTTATAAGGATGTTGAGATCAGCGGTAATGCCTCAGTTTCTTCAACAAGGGGTGGCATACTGGAGAAAAAAGAGTTTGTGATTAAATGATAATCCGGGTACGGCGACCGGCAGACAGGTGAGGACTGGCATTTAACCGGCGCTTCTTCGCCATACCCGGACTGAAACTGGTATATGGCCAAGACAGGAAGATATACACTTACATTCTGGATCTTCGGAGGCTTTATTCTCGGAGCCCTGGCGGGAGCAGTGATAGGTGAGCCTGTAATTCCCTGGGTGGAACCGCTGGCCAGTATCTTCCTCAGGCTGCTGAGGATGGCTATCATACCACTTGTGATAACTTCGATAGTAAGTGCCGTTGTGCAGGTTGGCTCGGCGAGCGGACTGGGACGGATAGGGCTCAGGACCTTCGGATACTATATTATGACCAGCTCACTGGCTATTATTACAGGGCAGACACTCGTCAATATTTTTAAACCAGGGGAAGGGGCAAACATAGGGCTTGAGGCTGATCCCAACAGCATAGAGGCCATTGAGCAGGGTCTGGGTGACATACTGATTAATATTATACCCGAGAACCCCTTCCAGGCCATGGCTGAAGGGGATGTGCTGCCCGTTATATTTTTTTCCATACTGTTCGGGTATTTTATTACCAGGCTTAAGACAGAACAGCGCGATCTTCTGAAGAATGTTTTTGATGCTGCCTTTGAGGCAATGCTGAAGATGACCACCTTTATTATATGGTCGGCCCCTGCCGGTGTCTTTGGCATCATCGCAGAGATAGTTGCCGGCACAGGCTTTTCTGCTTTCAGGTCGCTGGGCTTCTATTTCCTGATAGTGCTGGCCGGATTGGCAATACATATGTTTATCACTCTGCCACTGCTGTTGAGGACCATGGGCCGCATAAACCCTGTTACACACTATAAGGGTATGCTGCCTGCCCTGCTGACAGCCTTTACCACATGCTCGACCATCGTTACCCTGCCACTGACCATGAAAGCCACCACCGAGGAGTCGGGGGCCTCAAAAAGAGCTGCAGGCTTTGTTCTGCCCATAGGTGCTACCATGAATATGGACGGTACGGCGCTTTATGAATGTGTGGCAACGATATTTATAGCACAGGTATATGGTTTTGATCTTAGCTTTACGGCCCAGCTGACGGTGGCTGTTACAGCCGTGCTGGCGTCCATAGGTGCTGCCAGCATTCCCATGAGTGGCATGGTGATGATGTCTATTATACTGAGTGCGGTGGGACTCCCGTTGGAGGGGGTGGCAATAATACTGGCGGTGGACAGGATACTTGATATGTTCAGGACAACGGCCAATGTGTTCAGCGACAGTTGTGGTGCAGTGATCATCTCAAGGTATGAGTCAATGAGTGAGAAAAGTGTTGATTAATGTTAAAGGGCGGGCTGAATTGCGGATTTTAATATTTTTATAATAAATTACAGCTCATTTAAAAACGAGCCGATCATATAAAATCTAAAAATAATTATTATGAGTGAAAAAAAGTACTTTGTCAGGGATATCCCAAGGAGGAAGTTCCTGGAATTAAGTATGAAAGGGAGCCTGCTTGTTGCTGCTACACCTGCATTACTGTCGCAGCTCACATCCTGTGACAGCAAGGGGCTGTCAGCTCCGGGTATGAATATGGATAAGGCCACGCTGGATAAAATTATAGCTGAGGCCCTGAGGGGCGGCGGTGATTTTGCAGAGGTATACCTTGAAAACCGTAATTCCAGGAATATAGTGATGGAAGAGTCCCAGTTCAAGAGCGGCCTGTATGGCATTAGCCAGGGAGCAGGAGTAAGGGTAATATCGGGTAATAAAACAGGCTATGCCTATACTGATGAGATAACAGAGAATAATCTCCTGAGGGCTGCAAAGGTGGCTTCCTACGTTGCCAGGAACGGTGGATCTGTCAGTCCCGTTAGTGTAAGCGAGGCTGCGCGTGACAGCTTCGTTACGGTACAGCAGCCGCTGTCAGAGGTGGGCGACCCTGAGAGGATTGATATAATGAAGAGGGCTGACCAGGCAGCGATGGATTATGATGACAGGATAAAGATGGCAATGGTAAGCTATTATGATGAGATAAGGGCCAGGGTTATTGCCAATAGTGAAGGTGTTTACCTGCGCGATGAGCTGCCGCTGCTGTTCTTTATTGTGCAGACCATGAGTGATGACGGCAGGGCGCGTCACCTGTCAAGGGAAAGACTCGGCCGCCACAGCGGCTTTGAGGTATTTGCTGAAGTAAGTCCTGAAGAGGTGGCAGAGACGGCCGCCCGCGAGGCCATAGCCATGCTTGATGCTGAGGATGCACCTGCAGGAATGATGGATGTGGTGATGGAGAATGGCTGGGGAGGAGTGCTGGTGCATGAAGCAGTAGGCCATCCCCTGGAAGCTGACAATATTGCCAAAGGGATTGGAGCATTTACCGGTAAGGTGGGACAGAAAGTGGCCAGTGATGTGTTCACCATGGTGGACGACGGCACTATACCCAATGCCCGTGGTACCATAAACTTCGATGATGAGGGTACCCAGGCTAAGCGCAACGTGCTGATAGAGAATGGTGTGCTTAAGGGATATATGACCGATATACTCAGCGCGAAACAGCTTGGAATGGAAAGGACAGGTAACGGCAGGCGTGAGTCGTTCAGGTATATGCCTATACCGAGGATGACAAACACCTTTATCGCCAACGGCAATTCCAAACCTGAAGATATACTGTCCTCCACAAAGAAAGGACTGTATGTGCAGAGTCTCAGCGGGGGCAGTGTGAATCCCGTTACCGGGGTCTTTAATTTCACATGCCGCGAGGCCTACCTGATAGAGAAGGGTAAGAAGACAAAACCGGTTAAGGGGGCTACCCTGATAGGATCCTGCGAGGAGGTGATATCCAGTATCGATGCCGTGGGTGATGACCTTGCCTTCGGACCGGGTATATGCGGGAAAGGGCAGTCGGCCGAAGTGGATGCCGGACAGCCTACTGTCAGGATCAGAGGTATCAATGTGGGTGGATCGAAAGCCTGATAAACATATTCAGTTTTATTAACGACAAAAAACTAAAGAAATGAATTATAAGGACCTAACAGAAAAACTGGTTGATAAATGCCTGAAATATGGGGCGGATGAGGCTGAGGTATACCTGCAATCGAGCCGTAACCTGGGCATACAGGTGCTGAACAGTGAGATTGAGACAATACAGGAGGCTTCATCCCACGGTGTTGGATTCAGGGTTTTTGTTGACGGAAAAATGGGTTTCAGTCACTGTAACGATTTCAGCGATGAGGCCCTGGAGAATACCATGAAAAAGGCTATCGCTTTTGCAAAGCTTACCAGTCCGGATAAAAATAACGTTCTGCCCTCTGATATGGGTATGACAGTGATAGATGGCCTCTACGATCCTACCATAGCGGATGTGCCTATGGATGAAAAGATAGATATGGCATTGCGACTGGAAGAGATGGCTATGAGGGACCCCAGGGTAACAAAGAGCTCCGGCTCGGGCTTCAGTGAGTCGGAGACGGAAATATTCCTTGGGAACTCGGGGGGACTCTTAAAAACATATAAGTCATCAGGATGCGGACTGGGCGTTAGCGTGGTGGCTGAGAAAGGGGAGCAGAAAAACACGGGTGGTGAATATTGTTCGAGGCGTCACTTCAGTGACCTTGTGCCACTGGAGGAGATAGCCGCCAAAGCGTCAAAGGAGGCCAGGGAAATGCTGGATCCGGAGATGGTAAGAACGCAGAAGGCAGCTGTTATTATTGATCCTGATGTGGGACGCTCAATGCTGGGAGGTGTTATCTCTGCCCTTAACGGTGAAAGGGTACTGCAGGGTGCCAGTTTCCTCAGGGACTCCATGGATAAAAAGTTTGCATCTGAGCTGCTGACCATTATCGATGACGGTACCCGTGACAGGGCCCTGGCCAGTTCGCCTTTTGACGGCGAAGGGGTGCCCACAATGAAGAACACCCTGGTGGAAAAAGGCATGGTGAGGTCGTTTATTTATAATACTTATGCGGCACAGAGAGCCGGAACAAAAAGTACTGGCAATGCTTCCAGAAGGGGCTTTACCTCACTTCCGGGAATAGGTACGCATAATGTATACCTGCTGCCTGGGAACCATACACGTAACGAGATAATAGCGTCCACCGGTACAGGACTACTGCTGAAAAGTCTGACAGGCTATGGTATAAATCCTGTGACCGGAGATTTCAGCGGCGGCGCCAGCGGGTTCTGGATAGAAAACGGTAAGATAAAGCATCCCGTTAAAGGCATTACCATCGCAGGTAAAGCGTCGGATATACTGAACGGTATTGACATGATGGGTAAGGATATCGATATGCAGAAGACCTTTGCATCACCCACCTTCAGGGTGAGGGAGATGCAGATAGGCGGCATCTAGCAGCCTGTTATGACAAAGTAAAAAGGCGTCTCCGTAAAAGAGGCGCCTTTTATAATTCATCTTATGCCCTTATCACAGGCTTCCTATGATAAAGCCAAGCTTAAAGAATGTCTGGGCAAAGAACGACAGTGTATGCGATTCCGCCTGCAATGATTCGAGTCCCGGTGCTGGTATCTTATCATTCCATGTATAGAGGTAAGAAGCAGGCTTGGTTACCACGCCCAGGTATACACCCGGGAGAAGGTAAACATCAATGCCGGCTACCAGCTGTGCTCCCATTCCCTGTGTTACAGCGGATCTTACCCCAATATCATATATCAGGACATCGGTCTCACCCGTTCCGTCCACCCAATAATCGGTCTGGTAATATATTGAAGGATTATATACCGACCTCCTTGAATAATAATAGTTGAAGTTAAGACCTGCATAGGGTGAAAGGCGGTTGAAACGTGAAGAGGGAAAGTGGTACTCTGCGCCCAGGTTCCCGTTCGTTTCAAATCTGTTATCAGCCTCTACGCTGCCATACTGAGGTATCCAGCCCTGGTTGCTTGTCGCAGGGTCATTACCCGGCACCAGGTCGCCTACATAGCCGTCTTCCACATCGAGGTAGAAATACTGGATATTCTGCTTGCCAGGGGTATTGCGCAGTATGGCACCACCGCTCAGGTTAACGGCAATGCGGCTTGTTATAAAATATCTCGCCTCACCACCGACAATATTGCCTATTGCATTATAGTTAGCATCTACGACGTTGGCATAGGGTGACTGCCCGTAAACCGTCCAGCCAGAGGAACTACCCGGAGCAGAGGGCACAGAGCCGTAATCGAGATAATTACCCCTTCCAAGCAGTATGGAAAAGGTTATATCCCCGGCCGATGACCCGAAGCCGCCACCGTCATCCTGTGCGTAAGTAGACATGCTTAAGCAGGACAGGAAAGCGATGCTTAGTATTAAAAGTTTTTTCATAATCTTCTTTCTTTAGGATGTAAATAATAATTAAGGTAAAGGGGAGAAAGGCATTATATGCCCTTCTCCCTGTATCCTAAGGAATGATTAATTTCCCAGGGCAGATTCATATAATGCCCAGTACTGGTCGGCCAGTGCAAGCAAGGCATCCCTTACATTTATCAGCCTTTCCAACTCTGCCTCCTCGTTAGCTATCTGAGCTGTAAGCTCATCTTCATCAATCTGTTCGTCAGCAAGCATCTTTTCAAGGTCATTGATACCCTCCTTAACCGCTTCGATCTCATCCAGCATGCCTTCTATCACCTGATCTATATTATCAAGCTGATCGCCAAGAACATCAACAAGGTCTTCCTGTGCTTCGATAATATCATAATTGGCATCTATAAGATCCTGCAAGTCATCATTATCTTCCTCTGCAGTATCCATTGCATCGGCCAGAGCAACCAGATCAACAGCATCTATATCATCCTGCAGGTCAGTAATAATTGCATTGGCTTTATCTATTTCATTCTGTGCTTCCTCGATATCCATCTGCAGATCTTCGATATCTTTATTATTATCTTCCATCTCGGCATTGAATATGTCGATCTCCGCCTGAACGTCATCTACCTTATCTTCAGCATTGTTTGTGATGGCTATGGCATCATTATATACTGCTTCTGCATTATCCCTTGCATCCTCTGCGTCTTGCATTGCATCAGCATATGGCTGAAGCTCTTCATTGGCAGCTGTGAGGTTAGTGACAGCAGTTTCATAATCCGTTTCGGCAGCATTGTAATCTGCCTGTGCAGCTGTAAGGGCAGCGTTGGCAGCCGTAAGAGCCTGTGTAGCTTCTGTTTTCGCGGCCATAGCTTCATTGACATCTTCCTGCTCTGCTGCAATATCTTCATCCAGCTCAGCAAGGGCTGCTTCAGCATCAGCAAGGTCCTGCTCTGCCTGCTCCAGATCATCTTCTGCAGCATAAACCGCAAGCAGATTTGCTGTTGTCGGATCTGCTGCATAATCGTCTTCTGCAGCGTCCAGGGCAACTTCAGCTGCCTCAACATCGGCCTCGGCTGCATCAACGTCGGCCTGACGGCCAGCCTCATTGGCTTCTTTAAAGTCTTTGGCTTGCTGGAGCTGTATTTCCTGAGCACGTAATTCATCTTCAGCGTCATCCAAATCTATTTCTGCATCATCAACATCATCCTGGGCATCATCAAGATCATCCTGGGCGTCGCTGAGATTTGCAGCAGCCTGATCATAGGCATCATCAACAATCTGAAAGTCGTCTAATGCAATTTCATAATCACTTTGTGCCTGGAAATATGCATGTTCAGCAGCTATATAATCATCAAATGCTGCATCTGAAAGAGCTTTTTTGTCTTCATAGTTTGCAGTATGGTCAGCAAGGACTGACTCCAAAGTAGTAAGTGCAGTCTCATAGATTGCATTTTCTTCAGTTAGTGCATCTATATCTTCATTATATCCTTCTATGTCTTCAGTATAGTTTTCTACATCATCTACGGCATCCTGATAGGTCGGAATAATGCCGTCAAAGTAGAAGTTATCATAGAATGACCATCCACCGACAGCTTCGTAGTAGGCATCATAGGCAGGTGCCCAGACATCAATCTCATGCTTCTGCCTGTCAACCTCAATCTGGTCATTCTCATTCTCCAGCTCCTGTATAAGGGCAAGGGCTGTGGCTATCTCTTCGGCTGCGGTACCCGGATCACCGGCAACAGCTTCCATGGTAGCCAGAATGTCCTCCATTACGTCCAGCATCTCAACCTGGTCATCCAGGTCTCTCTGTATCATTTCCCTGGCAAGCTCATAATCATTCTGCGCGAAGGTGGCATTAAGGCCGGCGATATAGGCTTCCTGGTCGTACACGTCTTCCTGGGCGTTGTAATAGTCTTCCATATAGTCGCTGTATTCCATCAGATAGTCTGCAGCTTCTTCAAGATTATTCTCAGCAAGGTATCTGGCAAGGTCGTCTATTGCCTGCTGCAGTTCGAGCTGGGCGCGCTCCAGGTCTGCCTCTGCCTCTGCCAGCTGGGCGTCAATCTGTGCCAGCGTTACCTCCAGCTGTGCTGTGGCTGCCTGCAGATTGATGTCGTTAATAGCCATGGTATAGGCGTTCTGCGCTTCGGCAAGCTCATTGGCCAGCCTCTGCTTTTCGTTTAACAGGGTCTGGTGCTCAGTCTTAGCCTGGACCATTTCCAGCTGAGCGTTTCGAAGTGCTGTGACTTCAGGTGCTACCTCATTTTCAATACATGAGGAAAGGATTGTAACAGCCGCTAAAAATGCTATTACAAATAAGAATTTAATCTTTTTCATTTTGTAAAAATTTTAGGGTTAATAAAATTGATTTAATAGTCATTATTATCTGTTCTTAATTGGATAATCCCTGTTTTATGATTGATGGTTCAAAAAAAAATATTGCATATCAGGAAAATATGTCAATTTGACATTTTAAGAAATTATACCTGAAGTATAAGACAAACTGTTTCTGTATGAGCAGTTAATCTTCGGCTTCACAAAAAATAACTGTGCCTGCACGTTCAATTAGTTCCGGCCTAAAAGAGGTTTTAAAAGTTTAACAATCTGGTAACTGGTTTATTTCTGATAACAAATATAAATTTTTTATTTATCGATAACCAATGATCTGCAATTAATTTTTATAACATAATTGAACGGATTTGCTTATATATATTTTTATTATTTGTGTAATTTCAACTAAATTTGTTTTTAGCGGCCTTGGACAAAAAAACAATTAACAAAGAAAACCTGGCTTTGGTTCAAAATAATAATAGAAATACCTTCTTAAAAGGATATTATACTGATAGAATGATAAAACCGGGGGGATGATTGTTGACAGAATTGTCATAATATACAGATCAACAAGCTGTTATCATGATAACGAAAAAGTATAAAGGCATCTCAAAAAAGTATAAAGGCATCTCAGTAAATATTTAAAACGGATCATTATTTTTAACTAAATCCAAATAAAATAGTATTATGAAATTAATTGTAAAAATTACACTTGCAGCAGTTTTAACACTGCTGGCATTGCCCGCTGACGGACAGCGGTGGGTACGGGAATCAGAACCAAAAGGTTTTGAATTCAGGAATCTGGGAGCATTCAGGATAAATGCCTGGGTTGGAGAATTTGCGATACCGGTTAACCCGGGGGAGAAGCATAAGTACACATGGTACGTGGCTGCGCGTGCCGGCGGTGTATGGAAAACGGTGAATAACGGCACTACCTTCGAATGCATATCGGATGAGCTTGGTACGAATGCAATAGGTGATGTTGAACTGGCACCTTCAGATCATGACATACTATGGATAGGAACCGGGGAGGACTTCAATGCAAGGTCGTCATACTACGGAAACGGTATATGGAAATCGACAGATGCCGGTGAGACATGGGAGCATATGGGACTCGAAGATTCCCATCATATTGCCGAGATAATAATACACCCGGATAACCCGGATATACTTTGGGTTGCCGTGATGGGACATCTTTATTCTGATAATGAGCAGAGGGGATTGTTTAAGACCACCGATGGGGGACGCACATGGGATAAGGTCCTGTATATTGATGAGTCCACCGGTATTATTGACATAGCAATCAATTCCAAAAATCCTGATATCCTTTATGCCAGTGCCTATGATATGGAGCGCACACCCTGGACCTTTGAGCCCGGAGGAGAAAGAAGCCGCCTGTATAAGACAACAGACGGAGGTGAGAGCTGGGATATGATTACCGGCGGGGGATTGCCTGACGGTCCCTTGGGCCGGATAGGCATTGATGTGCAGTATGGAAACCCGGATGTTGTTGTTGCCGTGGTGCAGAACCTTAACCCAAAGCCAGGCAAGGATCCTGATGAATGGAAAAATTCCTATCCCTGGCCTGACAAATCTATGGACAACCTGATTGGTGGTGAATGTTACCGCTCTTTTGACGGTGGAGAGACATGGGAAAGGCTTAATGATCCTGCAGAGGTTGACGTAAGCGGCAAGGCCGGATACAGTTTTAATAAGATATGTGTTGATCCACAGGACCCGGACAAGATATATATTATAGGCGCTTCGATGTATGTAACTCTTGACGGTGGTGAAAACTGGCTTGGCAGGGGCGATCCCGACAGACGCTTTACCTCTAATTTTGGTGATAACAGGAGCCTGTGGATAGACCCGCATGACGGAAGGCATATGTTCCTGGGATCTGACGGGGGATGTTACCAGACATGGGACGGTGGCAAAACAACAAACCATTATTACCAGATACCCCTGGGCGAGGTTTATATGGTGGAGGTTGATAATGATGAGCCCTATAATATTTATTTCGGCCTGCAGGATCATGAATCATGGAAGGCTCCTTCAAATAACTGGTCCGGACGCATAGGTGTTGAGGATTATGTTATTACCGGTTACTCCGACGGCATGTACACACGGGTTGACCCCGAGGATAACAGGTGGCTGTACCATACCAGCCAGTTCGGATCGCATCACAGGGAGAACCAGGCTATGGGCGAAAGAGAAAGGATAGACCCTGTACCGCCGGAGGGAGGAGATCCTTACAGGTTTACATGGAACACACCTATTATGCTTTCACCCCATAATAGCAGTATCCTGTATGCAGGCGCACAGAAGCTTCTGAGATCACTCGACAGGGGTGAGACATGGGAGGAGATATCACCTGACCTTACAACAAATGATATGGAGAAGATAGCCGGCAAGGGACATGTTATGTACTGCACTATCACATCAATGGATGAGTCAACACTCAAACCCGGACTGATATGGGTGGGGACAGATGACGGGAAGGTGCATATTACCAGGAACCATGGAGCAGACTGGGAGGAGCTTACCGCTAATGTAAAAAAAGCCGGACTTAAGCAGGAGAGATGGGTGGCAAGGATTATAGCTTCGAAATATAATGAGGCTACCGCATACCTGGCTTATAACGGTTACCGTAATGATGACTTTAAACCATATTTGTATAAAACAAGTGATTATGGCAGGACGTGGAAGGATATATCGTCCAATCTGCCTGATTATCCCATTAATGTTGTTTTTGAAGATGCAAAAAACCCGAACCTGCTCTTTGTAGGCAATGATAACGGTGTTCTTTATACCCTTGATGGCGCTGAGACATGGACACAGATGAAGGCCAATATACCACCTGTGGTGGTCAGGGATCTTCTTGTGCACCCACGGGAGAATGACCTGGTGGTTGGTACTTACGGTCGCGCCGTATGGCTAGGTGATATCAGTCCTCTCCAGCAGTTTACCCCTGAAGTGAAGGATAAGGATTTTCACCTTTTTGATATTGAGCCCAAGCCGCAGATGAACTATTCACAGCAGGCCCGCTGGGGTAACTACGGCATGATGGGCAGCAACCATCTTAAAACACCAAATGAGGAAAACGGCCTTGAACTGTGGTACTACTTTAAAAATGACGGCTGGGGCAAGGCTAAGCTGACTGTGACCGATATGGACGGGGAGGAAATATATACCCGTGATATAAATGCAGAAAAGGGAATAAAAAGGGTTTACTGGAACACTTATTCGGCCGAACCCGGCATTTATAATATATCACTGACATATAATGGCCAGACGATAACAAAGAAAGGCGAAGTTAAGGAAAGATGGATATGGCCGGTGCTCAATTACAGGAGGTAATAAGGGGCCAAAGTAATCGGGCCATAATCCCGAAAATTATAAAGGGCTGTCTCAAACCGGGACAGCCCTTTTACTTATTGGCAAAGGATCTTGAAAAATGAGCCTGGCTGCCTGTCCGGTATTCCCTGATGAGTGAGCCCTGTGTTTACCTGGCATATTTGCTTTATCAACCCTATGTGCTTGATCAACTTTTTTAACTTAATTGTCACATAGATACCTCTCTTTATCAAATAATTGACATCGAAAAGGCTCCATTAGGGTGAAATTTTATAAATTGTATAGCGTTTTCCATGCTATACTTTAAATTAAAACATTATGAGAACTCTTATTTCCCTTTTCTTAATTATCGCTTTTATGGCGGTGGAGGTAACTATGGGCCAGAGCCCTCAGAAACTGAATTACCAGGCAGTGGTAAGAGGCGTAAGTGGCAATCCCATAACTAATACCAGTATTGGTGTCAGATTATCTATATTACAGGGTAGCAGTACCGGCAGCCCGGTATGTATAGAAGAATTCAGTACTGTCACAAATGCTTATGGTCTGGTAACACTTGAGATAGGAAGTGTTAATACTATTGAATTCGAGGCTATTGACTGGTCGGCCGGGCCATATTACTTAAAGGTTGAACTGGATGAAACCGGAGGAAGTGCTTACACAGAAATAGGTACAAACCAGCTAATGAGTGTGCCATATGCCTTGCATGCCCTTACTGTCGGAAACTTCGAGGGGGAGATAATTATTGATAATACCGGTGTAGCTCCGAACTCAGAACAGGTTCGGTTCTTTTCAAACGGCACTGAGATGTCCCGCCTGCAATCCTATACATCTGACGAGCAGAATGCAATGATGGTGTTCAGTAATGTTAGTTCAGGAACACTCACTGAGCATATGCGGCTGACTTCTGCAGGAAATCTTGGTATCGGAACAAGCAGTCCGCAAACAAAGCTTAATATTTCAGGGGGAACGGATGCATCTTTATCAGCCGGTAGCGGCTATTTTCAGATAGGCCCTGTCAATGGTCAGAATATCCTTATGGATGATAATGAGATCATGTCAAGGAATAACGGGTCGGAATCTATTCTTTCACTCCAGAATGACGGGGGCGACCTTATTGTGCATCATAACGTAGCATCAGGAACTGAGTTTATAGTAAAGGATAACGGCAATGTAGGCATCGGAATATTAGCACCTGAGAACAAGTTAACAATTGATAACGGTACAGATGTATCTACATCAACCGGAGGTTTTCTGCAGCTGGGAGCAAGCGATAATTATAATATAGGTTTTGACGATAATGAAATTATGGCAAGGAATAACGGTGTACCTGGGCGACTATGTTTACAGAGGGAAGGGGGTGAATTAAGCGTTCATGATATGTCAGCAGAGGGAACACAATTTATAGTTAAGGAAGATGGTAAAGTGGGATTTGGCACCATCAACCCTTCCAGCAGGTTTGAACTGGCAACAGGTTCTTCATGGAGCGATGAAACACCTCTTTTCGAGGTGAAAAATAATGACGGGATAACTGTTTTTGCCGTTTATAATAACGGTGTACGTGTTACTGTTGAGGATGATCCTGCCAAAAAGGGTCCCAAAGGAGGCTTTGCAATAGGAGGCTTTGATCCTACAAAATCCGGAGAAACAGTGGATTTTATGAGGGTTACTACCGATAGCATCAGGTTTAATATAGATAATACCTCATCTAAGGGCCCAAAAGGAGGTTTTGCAATAGGAGGATTTGATCGGACGAAGGGAACTATTAATGAAGATTTTATGTATGTAACACCTCAGGGATCTTCTACAGGAGGTTATAATACCAGCCTGGGATATCAGTCGGGGTATTCCCTGGCAGGCGGCTTTCATAATGTAATGGTAGGTTACCGGGCAGGTTATAAAACTGATGGATATTACATAAGTGATTTCCTGTGCGATGGGACAAGGAATATTTTTATAGGTAACTATGCAGGTTATGATAATGTGTCCGGTAAAGATAACATAGCAGTTGGTTATGAAGCGGGCAGGAAGATACTGGGTAATGAGAATATATACATAGGCACCTCAGCCGGGAAAGATCTTACAGGCTCACGGAATATAATAATCGGTAAATATACTGATGGTTGGTTTGGTTCGGAGGAGGACGATAATTTTGTTCTGTCAAATGGTACGGGTGGAACTCCTCTTCTGGCTGGCAACTTTAGTCAAAGAGTGATAGCAATTGACGGAAATCTCTATGTTTATGATGCATATGATAATAATGTAAGCGGGGCTGATCTGTACATCGCAAGTAATGGAATGGTTGGGACCCTGGCCTCTTCAAGACGTTTTAAGGAAAATATTACCGCAATGGATGATATAAGCTGGTTTTATGAACTGGAACCTGTGGAATTTAGCTATATAGAAGAACCTTTGCATGCAAGACAATATGGTTTGATAGCGGAAGAAGTGGAAAAGATAGATCCTTATTTCGTTTCTTATGACCAGGAAGGCGAGGTCTATACTGTTACCTATTCAAGATTTATTTCACCCATGATCAAGGTAATACAGGAACAGGATGACAGGATCAGTTCCCTGGAGAGCGAAATTGATCAGCTCAGGCAAATGGTGATGGAAATAGCAGGTGCGAACTAATAAACCAGGTATAAAACTCTTTTGAACCAGTACTTTCTTTATTGTTCCTGGAATTTTAAAAACAATTACCGGATGTGAATACCCCTGTCATGTCATATACAGCGGACCGTCGGGACCTAGGGGTATGCCGAAAAGCATCCATACGATAAGTAGCAACAGCCAGCCGATAGTCAGTAAAACGGAATATGGCAGCATGGTTGAAATTATTGTGCCAATGCCGTATTTCGGGTCATACTTCTGGGCGAATGTTACTATCAGTGCAAAATAACTCATCATAGGTGTTATAAGGTTGGTAACAGAATCACCGATACGGAAGGCGGCCTGTGTAAGTCCTGGATGGTAATCAAGAAGCATGAACATGGGGATGAATACAGGTGCCATAATGGCCCATTTTGCCGATGCACTGCCCATAAACATATTGATAAAGGCTGAAAGAAGGACAAAGGCAACAATAAGCGAAATACCTGTAAGGCCTATGTTTTTGAGGCCTTCAGCACCATTGATGGCAACTATAAGGCCTATATTGCTGTAGCTGAAAAAATAAACAAACTGGGCGGCAAAGAATACAAGTACAATATAAGCTGCCATGCCTTTCATTGAATTGGTGATATGGTTAACAACATCTTTATCGTTTTTGATGGTCTTAACCACCCAGCCGTAGACCAGTCCGGGTATAAAGAAAAACAGCAGTATGCCGATGATAATCCCGTCAAAAAACGGTGAGTTAAGCACTGAGCCGTCATCAGGGTCCCTGAAAATACCGTTCTCAGGTATAACCGTTATTGCCAGCAGCGCAAGCGTTCCGAGCAGGGCCCAGCCGGCCCATTTAAGGCCTTTCTTTTCTTCTGCGCCCAGCTTCGCAACTGCTACTTTTTCAGCACTGCCGGTGTAGCTGCCTAAGCGCGGCTCAACGATCTTTTCAGTAACCCAGGTGCCAATTATGATAACCAGGAAGGCAGATACGAACATGAAATAATAGTTGACAACGGGGTTGATCACCATATCTTCACTGATAATCTGTGCCGCTGAAGTTGAGAGACCGGCCAGTATTGGATCCACCGAGCCTACAAGAAAATTTGCGCCGAAGCCACCGCTCACCCCGCAGAATGCAGCTGACAATCCGGCCATGGGATGCCTCCCCAGAGCATGGAATATCATAGCCCCAAGTGGTATAAGTATAACATAACCTGCCTCTGAGGCAAGGTGTGATATGATACCGGCGGCAACTATTGCCGCTGTAATGACTTTTTTAGGGGCAGCCAGGACAAGGGAGCGTATCATTACCGAAAACAGTCCTGACCCTTCTGCAACGCCAATGCCAACCATTACCACCAGTACATAGCCCAGTGGGGGGAAGTTCACAAAGTTCCAGATGATATTGGTATATATCCAGCGGATGCCGTCACTGCTGAACAGGCTGTTAGCTTCTATAATGTCTCCGGAAACGGGATGTACAGCCTGGTAGGAGAAGGTGCTGGCAAGCCATGAAAGAATCATGACCAGCAGGGCCAGAAGTGCGAATATGGTTGCAGGGTGGGGTAATTTGTTTCCCACTATTTCGACGTAATCAAGGGATCTGGCAAATCCGCGTGACATAATACGTTTGGTGCCTTTAAGAATATCCTTCATATGATATGGTTTTCCGGAAGAATTATTAATAAAGCGTCAAAAATAATAATTAACACGCCAATTACAATATAATTGGGATAATGGTTTGCGGTCACCCTGGTACAGGACTCCTGCCTTCTGTATTAATTATTTTCTTAACTTGTCTGTAGTTTTGACGTTGAACGACAATGCATGCACCTCTATTTAGTTATTACAAACCATCCGGGGAACTGCGAAAATATATTCGTTTTTACCTTGATGTCAGTATTCCCAAAGATCAGTTCCTTAATAATCCTGCTGTCAATTATCCTACAGTATTTCCGGCTATTAACCTTGTCTATTCAGACAACACCAACGATTACAGGGTTGGCGCTAATATCTACCGTGGCTACAGGTTGTTTGCCGGTGGCATGACAAAACTGCCGGCACAGTTCCTGACACACAATGAATCGGCTTTGATAACGGTATTCTTCTATCCCTGCGGATTCCAGCATGTCTTTAATATTACCATTAAAAAAATGGCCAATTGCTTTGTACAGCTGAGCGACATTGAGCCTGGCTTTGCACCTGCCCTGCTTGAAAAGGTGCTTAATGAACCCGATACCGGTAAAAGAATCAATTATATGGATAAGTATTTTATAGATCGCCTGGCGAAATCGAATTGGGATAAGCCCTACCTTGATGTAGTTGTAAATCTTGTTCTTGAAAAGAAAGCAAATATTAAAATAAATGAAATCACCCGGTTAACAGGCCTGTCGGAAAGAAGTCTCAGAAGGTGGTTTCATGATGATATGGGTATTTCCCTGAAAGAGTTTATTGATATTGCAAGGATAAATTATCCTGCAGTAATACTGACATCTAAAACCAATGAACCAACACAAAAGCTGGTTTATGAACTGGGCTACCATGACCAGTCACATTTTCTTAAACACCTTAGAAAATACCTGGGCATAACATCTTCAAAATTCTCAGAATTAAAAAAAACTTTTCTTTACCATTATGCTGATATTGAAGGGAGCAATCCATCCTGGGATTAATACTGGTAAAAAAAAGGATCATAACTCCGAAAAAAATGCATGATATCCCTATAAAAACTTTGGCCGTTTTTTACAATTATTTAATAACGCTTTTTCGTAATTTTATTCTCATCAACTTTTACCAAAAACCGCATATCATGAAAACCAGATTATTATTCCTGTTTACAGTATTATTGTGCCTTCCCTGTATTGTGCTTGCCCAGTCCCCCCAGCAGTTTAATTACCAGGCGGTGGTCAGGGATGTCAGCGGCAATCCAATCACTGACACCGATATTGGTATAAAACTATCAATACTGCAGGGCAGTGCTTCCGGAACGACTGTGTGTACAGAGGAATTCAGTTCCACTACCAATAGTTACGGGCTTATGACAATTGAAGTGGGAAGCTTTAATGAAGTAGACTTTAACGCTATTGACTGGTCTGATGGTCCGTATTTTCTTAAGGTTGAAGTAGATCAGTCAGGAGGAACAAGCTATACCGAAATGGGCACTACCCAGCTGCTCAGCGTTCCCTATGCCCTGCACGCAGCCACTGCCGCAAAGAGTCTTGGTGATTCCCTGTGGAGACAAAGCGGATCAAAGATTTACTATAACAGCGGAAATGTCGGTATAGGTAACTCGGACCCTGACCATACGTTGACAGTAAATAGTCCATCTCTTGGCAATGATGCCGGAGATAGTATGCCCTGGGCATTATTTCAGGGGCATTCCGGTAACTGGGACAAGCTCTTTATTTATCAAAACAGACATGCCGATGGCAGTAACTGGAATAGCTCTGAAATAAGAATCCAGAAACAGGTTGATGCCTCTCCAATGCATTACCTGTCTTTCAGGGGAGAATCATCTAACAATGCTTCTCTGGAGATTGGATATAACCAAAGTCCGGCAATAACCATCGATAAGTACAGGAGAGTAGGCATAGGAACAACAAGTCCTCAAGCCAAACTGCATATAAGCGGGGGCATTAAAATGACCAGTGATTCCCGCACTCTTTTTTTTATGAATACCAATGAAACCGGCAACCCAGATAATGATGGGTTTAGAATAAGATGGGATCCAGACTGGCTTAGAACAAATATGGACGCCCTGTTATTTGAAAAGACTGATGGTAATTCTGCCAGCCCTGATGGTGCCATTGCATTTATCAATACCGGTAATGACGGAGTAGAGAAACCGGCATTGACTGTCAGAGGTAATGGCAGGGTGGGAGTTGGAACAGATTCACCATCCGGCAAACTGGGTGTTGAGTCTGAGACAACTTGGTCGGATGAAATACCACTTTTTGAAGTAAAAAACAAGGATGGAACACCTGTTTTTGCTGTGTTCAACAACGGTGTTCGGGTACTGATAGAGGATGATCCGGCAAAGAAAGGTCATAAAGGAGGATTTGCAATAGGAGGATTTGATCGTACGAAAGCCGGATCAACAGTGGAATTTATGAGAATAAGTCCTGATTCAATAAGGTTTAATATTAATAACAGTGCAAGCAAGGGCCCTAAAGGCGGATTTGCGATAGGAGGATTTGACAGAACCAAAGGTGCTATAAATGAAGATTTTATGTATGTAACTCCTCAGAGCTCTGATGATGGTCAGTATAATGCTTTCTTTGGTTACCATGCGGGATTAAATAACAGTTCTACAGGACACAAGAATACTTTTATCGGATATGAGGCGGGATTAAGTAATTCAACCGGTGATTATAATGCTTTCATTGGTACCGGTGCAGGAAGGGCAAATACGGGGGGTGGATATAATGTCTATATTGGTAATGATGCAGGCAAATCAAACAAATCAAGTTTCAATGTATTTGTAGGAAAGGGAGCAGGATCAGATGCAATAAGTACCGCGTGGACTACCCTGATAGGATTTGGTGCAGGCGCCAAAGTAAGCTCAAACTATAACACTATGCTGGGTAGTTGGGCAGGACCAAATACTACCACAGGAGAACAAAATACTTTCATTGGAACTTTTACGGGTTGGAGTAACCTGACCGGCAGCAATAATGTAATGATAGGACAATCCGCCGGTGAAACAGTAAACGGATCAGGTAACGTGCTGATTGGATATAAAGCCGGACAAAATGCAGGCAATGTCAGTAATAGACTTTATATAGATAATTCCAGTACAAGTGAGCCTCTGATATTCGGTTATTTCACCGATAATTGGGTTAAGATTAACGGACAATTACGAATTCGTGATGTGCCTAACGGGGATTATAGAAACCTGCAATGGAATTCCAGCAACGGGTTGATTTATTATGATAATTCATCTTGCAGATATAAGGAAAACATAACTTCCTTAGAGGATGATTTTACTAAGCTTCT
>CAZGUR010000030.1:0-18891 GCA_964529295.1 uncultured Rikenellaceae bacterium
GGTAATTAAAGGATTCGGGTGCCTGGGGAAATAGATTTAATACTGTAGTTGTTAATAATAATAATAAAATTATTTTTTTCATCTGAATGGTAGGATTTGGTTTTGCACTATAAACTTACATAAAATCTATTGATTTTGCACAAGCAAATAGAAAATCCGAATGTTGTATTGAGGAAGGATAAAAAAAGAAAGGCTGTCCATTTTGAGACAGCCTCTATCCTCAGCCTAATCCTATTTCATATACTTCTCAAACCAGTGATGCAGGTATAATACTGATCTTATATAGTTTGAGGGATTTGAAGAGGTGCCGTGGTATTCGTCGTTAAAGCGCAGCATAGCTGTAGGAACCTTCTGCACTTTCAGTGCCTGGTAAAATTCTTCTGTCTGCGAGATAGGTGTCCTGAGATCCTTGACACCGGTCATAAGCATTGTGGGTGTTGTGACATTGCCAACATACATAAGGGGTGAGCGCCTGAGATGTTCGGATGGATCTTCCCATGGGAATTTCTCAAAGTTGCGGTACCATGATACACCGTCGGTGGTGCCGACAAATGACAGCCAGTCGATCACCGGGTAGTTAACAGATGCGGCAGCAAACCTGTCTGTATGCCCCACTATCCATGCTGTCAGTACTCCGCCGCCGCTGCCCCCGTAGACGAAGAGCTTATCTTCATCGATATATCCTCTGTCAATGACTTCATCAACCCCGTTCATCAGGTCGTCATAATCCTTATTGGGATAATCATTTTTGATCATGTTGCCAAATTCACTGCCATAACCTGCCGATCCCCTGGGATTGGTATAAAGCACAAGGTAGTCACTGGCAGCGTGTATCTGCCATCTGAAATTAAATCCCACTCCGTACATGCCGTGGGGTCCGCCATGTATTGAAAGTATAAGCGGGTATTTTTTGGAAGGGTCAAAACCGGGAGGTTTGATTATCCATCCCTGTATATCTATATCGTCTGTTGACTTATACCATATTTCTTCGTGTTTGCCGAGTGTGACATCAGAAAGGATATCTTCATTTACGCTGGTAAGCCTCTTAAGGTCAGGCTTGTCTAAATTGAAAGAATATATGTCGCCAGGCTCATAAGGGTCAGAAACTGTTGCCATTGCAGTCCCCTCGTCACTTATGGAGGAAACAGACAGCATGTGCTTGCCTTCGGTTACCTGCCTGACCTTGCCTCTCAAAGGGATAAAGTACAGGTTGGCTGTCCCTTCTTCCCTCACATTTACCCAGACACCCGAATTATCTTTTGCCCATTCAACTGCTGAGGCGCTCCTGTCGAAATCGCCTGATATCATCCTTGAGTCACTGCCGTCGAGGTTCATAACATAGAATTTCGAATTGATATAGGTGTCGTCAGTGTAATCATAACCGGTGTATACCACATGTTTGTTATCGGGCGACACCAGCGGGTTGCTGTCTGGACCCTTCCTGTCGGTCAACTGCCTTATCTTACCTGAACTTACATCTATGGCATATATCTCGGATTCGCGGTACTGGTATTCGGCATCTTCCACCCGCAGGCTCGAGAACAGTATCTCTTTACCGTCGCGGGTCCATGAGTAAGCGCCCCGCCCATGGTGCCAGTCGCCATGCGTTACCTGCCGGGCCGTGCCACCTTCGGCAGGCACAGTAAAAATATGCGTATATCCTTCTTCAATAAATCCGCTCCTGTCCCTCCGGTAAACAAGGTCGTCGATTATTCTAGGTGGGGCTGTCCATTTAGCCCCTTCAGGCTTTTCCGGCATTTTAACGGGCCACTTATCTTTATCGGGCACAAGCATGGTAAATGATATATGCCTGCCATCGGGCGACCATTTGATATTTGAGGGACTGTTGTCAAGACGTGTTACCTGTGTTGCGGGTCCGTCTGCAGCCATATATTTCACGAATATCTGCGTACCCTGAGGTTCGCCCTGCTTTGTAAAGGCTACCCTGGAACCGTCAGGCGACCACAGGGGATTGCTGCCCTCCATAAAGTACCGGTTATTACTGCCATCGGCATCCATTATCCACAGGTCGGTCTGGGACCTGTCGTCATACTTATTTATCCAGCGGCGTCCGTATATCACAACACTGCCGTCAGGTGAGATCTGGGGTGAGGATACTGATTCAATATCGAAATAATCTTCGATCTGCAGTTTTGTATTGTCCTGTTGTGCAAAAGTGCAGGTTACTGACAGGGCAATAATGCCTGTTATCAATAGTATTGATTTCTTCATGGTTTTTGGGATGATTAGGGTTAAAATTTATTGTTTAAAGCAAGATAGTAAATTTCATGCTAATGGCCTGGCCGGGGTGAATGTATTTTAAGAAGCCGCCGGGTAGCTTTCCGGGGATATTTAATTCATTGCTGATCTCAGTATCCGATAACTTTTAATGTTTTGCCTTCCGGTACGATTTCTTCAGGCTCAAGATTATTTAGCAATGCCAGCTCTTCAATTTTATCCTGTGGTACACCCAGATAGCTTAAAGCCTTTGCAACAGTGCCGGTATTATTAACTTTCCTTATCATTATTCTCAGTGGTTCCCTGTTTAATTTAGAGGGGTCATCCAGGCTTGAAAAACTATTTATATGTGTTAAAAATGTTCCGGCATAGGTATCATAATCAGTTTCAGTGGTAACACCGTGGAAGACATAGAACTTATTATTATAGTCGATAAAGCATGACATCACCCTGTTTGCTTGCTGACTGCCGGTAGACTGGTCACTGTTAACCTGTCTGGATACAACACTGATTGCCGGCATCCCGTTGATGCTTATATTGCGCCTTTCTTCCTGGTCGAGTCCCAGCTGCCCGATTGTGTTAGTTGCTGCTTCCTCCAGTGATGATGCGGAAGCCATAGTAAAGATCATCAGGGCTTTACCGTCAGAGGGAGCCATATTAACCTGTGTTGGCAGATTCTCAAGCTTCCATCCTGCAGGATATGAATAACTGAATTTCATCTCAGGGTGATAGAAGGTATTGCCCTCAACATATCCCTGCCTGGGGTCATCGCCATATACCATACCTTCAATCATCTGCAGGTAGTGGTCGGTATTTACCTTCCATGTGTCCGTACCAAGGCTGTCCTGCCATTTATTTGCTTCCTGCATAACGTCCTCCTGGCGGTTTGCAGGGCTGGGGTGTGTTGAGAGGAAGGTGGGAACACCACCCTGTTCAGCGGGAAGGCTCATCCTTTCGAGCACATCGAAAAAATTCGCCATCATCTTTGCATCATAACCCACCTGTGAGGAGTAAGCCACACCCAGATCATCTGCCTGGCGCTCATCATCGCGGCTGTATTTAAGAAAAAGCAGCTGCATTCCCTGCATTGCATAGCTGGCATATGATGCAAACTCCTCGGAAGCTATCATGCCACCAACCAGCAGCAGCTGCCCGAGCGTCTGCTTACTCTGCCTGCTGACGGAGTGCCGTGCTGTTATATGTCCCATCTCATGTCCCAGCACACCAATAAGCTCAGCCTCATTATTAAACTGTGCCAGTATGCCACGGGTGAAGTATATATAGCCACCGGGTACGGCAAAAGCATTGATAACGGGGGAGTCCAGTATTTTTACATGATATTTCAGGTCGGGACGGTGTGATATCCTGCCCATCTCATCTGCCCTGGCCTGTATGAAGGAAAGAACATCTTCATCCTCATAAACTCCAAAGGTGGCTGTTACCTGCGGATCATATTCAGCCCCCTGTTTTATCTCCTGTGCCTCAGACACTATCATCAGTTGCCTTTTGCCTGTAACGGGGTTGACGGCACAGGACACTACCATTGTGATAAAAAGAAGCATCAGTGCAGTTTCCTTAATCAAAGTCAATGGTTTCATTTCGTTGTGTGTTTTTATTATGTAAGGAACAAAATGGGATAACCAGGTTTAGTACACTAAAGATAATAAAAAAAGACATGGGGGACAATCCCCATACCATTATGGGGATACGTCCCGGGATTTTGAGAGTAAGGCATGCAGACGAGTCTGGCCAGGATGCTTATTTTACAAACCACTCAATAATACCGCATTCGTACCAGGTCGTGTTTTCCGGAAGGTAATTACCATCGGGAGGGCCCAGTTCTCCTTTCTCATAATCCTTTCCTCCCAGGCTGATATTCATTCGCAGTGCATTGGTACTTACCGGTTTGAATTCTGTTGTATTGAATTTGTCTCTTTCAACAGTGTAGCCGGTAATGACCTCCACGGGCTGCCATGTGTTTCCGTCTTTGTATTCGAGGCTCCATGACTCAGGCATGCTGCAATACTGCTTATCATCTTTCCAGTATACCCCGGATGAGGATATTTCATATTCTTTATCAAAAACATATTGCACCCATGCCTCCTTACCTGTCTGTGGCCTTAGCCTGAGGTATGTCCATGAGCCATCGAAAGAATTAACGGGCTCAACCTGGTCATACAAGGCTTCAAATCCAGTGTCTCCCGCCTGTGAGCCGGGATAGAAACGTTTGGCTATGGCAGGCACATTGCCCCCGGGATAATTATCTTCCCTGCTGCCGGTGCCACATGATGAGCTGACCGTGGATTTAGAAGCTATCGAAGGAACAGGAGGCAACACAGCCTTCGATTTGCCGGAGGCAAACCAGACAGTCATTACTGCCGGTCCCCTGTTAGCCCAGGCATAATACGGGATGGCTGTAAGCAAATGATCATTTTCTTCAATTCCCTTATTATCGGCGGACCTGCCCAGTGCTTTTACATTTCCCCTAATCTGGCCTACACCATCCGGGGAACCATTTTCAAAATACGTTAATTCAGCACCTTCAGAAATAAGAAGGTTAAATATATTATTATCATTATCAATTCCTTCAGCGCAGTAAACAAGGGGTCCTCTCTGGATGGCCACCATACCATTGTTTTCATATACCTGTTCATGTGAAAGAACCTTGCGAACAGGCATTTCCAGACTTAAACTGATTACATCACCCGGCTGCCACAGCCTGTCTATGACGGCATAACCCATATGCATGTTGTATTCTGCCGGCCTGCCATTCAGTGTTATTTCCTTTACTGAGGGCTCATCATCCAGGTACCTGTACAGATCGCCCGGCATCGGACCGGCACCGGTCCAGCCTGGTATACGGATATTCAGTGAGAATCCGGTATTGCCCGGACTATCAATAATTATCTTCACTGTCCCGTCCAGGGGATAGGATGTTTCCTGTGTGATTTTTATAGGTTTATCATTTATTTCGGTTTCCAGGGCGCTGCCAACAAACAGGTTTATATATAATTCATCATCATCCAGGGCATAGATATATTTCCCCAGGGAAGCTATCAGTCTCGCAATATTCGGAGGGCAGCAGTTAGGTCCATACCATGGATGCCGTTCAAATCCGCCTGGTGATTTAAGCGGATTCTGATAGAAGTATTCCGTTCCGTCAATGGAGACAGCCGGTAAAACGGCGTTGTAGAGAATTATCTCCATCATATCAATATATTTTGATTCCCTGTGCAGCTCAAACATCCTGTAATTCCAGAAAACATTGCCTATGGCAGCACATGTCTCATTCCAGCAGTTAAGGTTTGGCAATTCATAATTTTCCCCGAATGACTCATGATCGCGGTAGGCACCCACATGACCAACCAGGCAGGTTTTTTTATGCACGGCATTTTCCCATAGCCTGTCAGAGGCATTTATATACTGTTCATCACCTGTAAGTGTTGCAAGGTGTGCAAGAGGAGTATAGAGGTAGCTTGCTCTTACTGTATGGCCAACCGCTTCATCCTGTTCAATAACCGGCTTATGGTCCTGGGCATATCTGCCGTACAGCTCGCGACCGTTATGTGAATGACCTCTTTCGTCAAGGAAAAATTTTGCTGCCTCCAGGTAATTCTTATCTCCGGTAAGCTCATAGAGCCTGAGCAGTCCTATTTTTATTTCTTCATGCTGTGATATTTCCTGTCTTGCATCCGGACCAAATTCAGAGTGTATGTTATCCGCCACCTTTCTTGCAGCATCAAGGATCGCTTCAGTGCCTGTGGCCTCGTAATATGCTACAGCGGCCTCCAGGAAATGGCCGGCACCGTACAGGTCGCCATTAAGCATTCGATGCCATTCCCTGACCCGGCCACCAGGAATATAATACTCAATTAGCCTTTTAAAATTTTCATCAAGCCTTTTTCGCAGGCTGGTATCAGGATTTAAATGCAGTATATAGGCTCCGGCCTCCATTAATTTTGGATTGGGCCTGCCACCCATCTCTTCGTACCTGTTAAGCATGTTAATAAAGGAGATGTGGTAATTATTATCAATACGTCCATCCCAGAAATCATCTTTTATACTGACATCGGATAGGTCTATTTTATCGAGGTGCCGCGTTGTGTTGCTTACACTTTTGTCTGCACAGCCTGCAAGGAGCAATGCAAATATCTGGATGATAATTATATTTCTGATCATGATTTATTGATTTTATGAATTGTTTTTCTCCCATTCATTGACAGCACGACCTATTGCCTCCAGGTTTGGCACCCTCATCTCCTCGTATTCCCTGGAGATAACGATACCACCTGCTCCGGCCTCCAGGGCATTGAGGGTGGCCCTGTATACTGTTTCAGGATCATCGGGGGGACTGCCAGGCACGTCTATCCCTATTCCTGCAAAAATTTCCGTTTTGCCATTGGCCGAAGCCACGCTGCGTGACGTTTCGCGCCCGACATAATCAGGTGAAAATCCCTCTGTCGAAAGCTTGTCAACAGAAGGCTCCTTATTCTTATCGTAGCCGAAAAGAGCATAATACATTTCAAGGGACTGCTCGAGCGATATTTCACTGAGTATTGTTTTTTTGAACCGGTCGAGATACCACGAACGTATACGCGGACCGAGGACCTCATGGTAGAGTATCAGTTTGATAAAGTCGGAATAGGGCGCCATCTCTTCGTAGCTCATCTCCGCCCTGTATATTATATCCCAGCTGGAAGGCTGATGGTCGACATGCCATCCAACGATTGCCTTTGGTTTAATGGATTTGATGGTCTGGTACATGCCCTTCTGCACATCTTCCCTTGACTGCCTGTACAGGTATTCCCATGATAAGATCTCAGGGTACCGGATGAGGTGGCGCAGAAATACTGTAAATACCCCTTCCGGCGGTTTTGGAGCATCGGACATCAGCTTCTGTACATACTCATAAAGAAGCCTGTATCCTTCACGGGCCCTTTCCGGGTCAATACTGGCTGCTTTGCCACGTTCCACGCAATGCCTGCAGAAGCAAACGGGGGGATCATCATTCCAGGGGAGGATGATATTCATGAGGGGACCCATCCTTTCCGCACCCCACTGGAAACCATCGAGGTCATAACTGTTAAACATATCAGCTGTTATGGCTTTCCAGAAATTCGAATAATCAGGGTTGCTCCAGCAGGCCTTTTTACCCGGATTACCGTAAACATCAAGGGTCAGAACCCTGTCAAAATTTTCAATATACATGCCTGTGCTCTCCAGTATCCTGGCAAAGACTTTCATGCCCCTGTCATCGGCAGGCTTTCTTATTTCACTGAAAAGGTCGCGATCTGCAAATTCCAGGGAAGGATCGACAGGTTTAAGACGTAAGGCGGTGTCAGTGAAATATTTATCATTATGCCTCACCCATACTGCCGGCACCTTGTTTCGCAGGTCACGGGGTTCTTTCCCGTGATCGCGCGCAAGGTAACGCGGAGCCTTACCAAGAGTTGTAGTGTGGAAGGCATGGCTGTAAGGGAATACGGCATTTACTCTTGCTGTTTCACCGATAAGGTCAAGGCATTGTTCAATGCCCTCATCAAGCATGGTGTGCGGGCTCATTTGTATGCCCACAAATGTTTTATCCTTTTTTAAGACATTATTTTGTGAAGGGCTGGCGGATATTAAAGGATAGGATACTGCACCCATGCTCAGGTCAACTGCTGCACCGGCAGCAATTAATGTTCCCAGGTTTTTGACGAATTTTCTTCTGTTACCCGTTGACATACTAATTGGTTTTTATGGTTGAAATATTATGTATTATAATTTAACAGAACACCTGATAATAATGACACATTAAGAGTATTTGTATAATTTATTTGACATTATATTACCCGGATGTCATTTTTGCCTGAAATTATCAGGTATCAAGATAGTAATTATTGTATTTTAAACACTTCTTAATTGGAAAATATTCAAAAATTGCTTAAACTGTATTCTAAATATTTTGTTAATCATTAAACAATGATTATACTGCTGAATGGAAGCGATTATACAGTGAAGGATTCATTTCTAATTAATACTTAAACAAAACTTTTCAAACATATGAACGATTTTGAATATTTTAATCCCGTTAAGATACTTTTTGGAAAAGATAAGTTGCCGCAGATAAGTGATCATATACCCGGCGGGATGAAGATAATGCTATTATACGGCGGGGGCAGCATTAAGAAGAACGGTGTTTATGATGGTATAATAAGGGCACTGAAGGGTCGTGAGATCACAGAGTTTTCAGGTATTGAACCCAACCCCACCTATGAGACGTGCATGAAAGCGGTGAAAAGGATAAGGGAAGAGAAGGTTGATTTCCTGCTGGCTGCCGGCGGAGGCTCGGTTATCGATGCCACCAAATTTATTGGTGCGGCGGCAGTGTATGAGGGTGATGAGCCCTGGGATATCCTGCTTACGGAGGGCAGGGGGGTAAAAGCATCGTTGCCTCTTGCTGACATACTCACACTGCCAGCCACTGGCACTGAAATGAATAAGAACTCCGTAATCAGCAGGGTTTCCGACAAGGAAAAGCTGGCTTTTAAATCGCCTCACTCATTTCCCAGGTTCTCGGTTTTGCTGCCTGATGCAGCCGGCACCCTGCCGGAGCGGCAGGTGGGCAATGGTGTTGTGGATGCCTTTGTGCATGTGATAGAGCAGTACCTTACCTACCCGGTGAATGCCCCGCTCCAGGACAGGATGGCAGAGGCTATTCTGTTAACGCTTGTTGAGGAGGGACCGGGTGTATGTAAGAATCCAGCCGACTACGAGGCAATGTCCAATCTTATGTGGTCTGCCACTATGGCTCTGAACGGCTTGATATCCTGCGGGGTGCCGGGCGACTGGTCCGTACATGACATAGGTCATGATTTAACGGCGCTGCATAATATTGATCATGCCCGCACTCTGGCTATAGTATTGCCGGGGATCTGGCATGTGCTTAAGGAGGAAAAGAAGGCCAAGCTTGTCCAGTATGCTGAGAGGGTATGGAATATCCGTGAAGGAAGTGACGATGAGCGTGCGGATAAGGCCATTGAAAAAACTGTTGCTTTCTTTGAATCGCTTGGTGTGAAAACCCGTTTCAGCGATTATGATATCCCTGCTGAGACGGTTGACAAGGTGGTTGAGCGATGGGAAAAGAGGGGATGGAATGAGAGGGGAGACAGGAAGCTTGTCACTCTTGAGGTAGTAAGAAAGGTTCTGGAAGACAGGTTATAAGGCTGTTGCTTAATCCTGAGGCAATGTTTTTCTGACATCTGTCGCCTGCAAAAGTTTATTTTCAGTGAGCTTTGCCAGTTACCCATTACTGTATATCTTAGAATAAAAAAATTATCCATGAAAAGATATTCAGGTGTATTATTAATCTCTTTGCTGTTTGTTACAGGATGTGTCAATTCAGAAACGGCTGATCTGGTAATCAGAAATGGTAAGGTGCTTACCGTAGACGATGATTTTTCAATAAAGGAAGCGGTTGCAGTTAAAGGCGGAAAGTTTGTATTTACAGGAGATAATTCAGGGGCAGAGAAATATATTGGGACCGGGACAAAGGTAATAGATGCAAGCGGGATGCTTGTTATGCCGGGTTTAATAGATTCGCATGCGCACCTTGTAAGCCTGGGCGAGGAGCTTTACAATTTAAATATCAGTGATTGTGAAAGTTTTGATGAAGTAATTGCAAGGGTGGCTCACAGGGTGTCCGAAGCAGGGCCCGGTGAGTGGATCACCGGGGGGCGCTGGGATCATACCAGGTGGGAAACAGGTCAGTTTCCCGTGCATGACCGTTTAAGTGCCGTGTCTCCAGAAAATCCTGTGTTTCTTAAAAGGGTCGATGGTAACTCTGCTTTTGTTAATAAAAAAGCAATGGATCTGGCCGGTATTGATGCAGGCACACCTGATCCGCCTGGAGGTAAGATATACCGTGGGGCAGACGGAGAACCAACGGGGGTGCTTATTAACCAGGCAATGAACCTGGTTAAGGAACTGCAGGGAACGGATACAGAGGAAGTATTCATTAAGAAGCTTGAGCTGGCCATCAAAAAGTGTTTGGAATCCGGTTTAACAGGCGTTCATGAAGCAGGTGTGGGGACAAGGGAGATAGGCATCTTTAAAAAGCTTGCTGATCAGGGAAAGCTGAATATCCGGATAAATGCAATGCTGGGAGAACAGGAAAGACCTGTTTTTGAGACAGATAATCTTGAGGAGTATTTTAAAAGCAACAGGATTGAATCCTATGCAGATGATTACCTCTGTGTTAACAGGATAAAATTATTTTTTGACGGGGCCCTGGGATCCAGGGGTGCTGCCTTTTTCGATTCCTATAGCGATGATCCGGGTAATAACGGTCTTTTAAGGATTCCCCCCGGGTATATTACAGAGGTGGCCAGTGCAGCCCTGGCGAGTAATATGAGTGTTGCAACACACTGCATTGGCATCCGCGGAAATAATCTCTGCCTCAGTGCATATGAAAAGGCTCTTGAAGACTATCCGGATGTCGACCACAGGCTGAGGATAGAACATGCACAGGTAGTACAGGAGGAAGACATTGAAAGATTTGCAAGCTCAGGCATAATACCTGCTATGCAGGCAACTCATTGTACATCAGACAAGGATATGATTGAGCAGAGGATAGGGAAAGAAAGATCAGAGTATGCCTATGCATGGCGGTCCTTTATCGATCAGGGCCTCATTGTTCCTGGCGGCTCTGATTTCCCTGTGGAATCTGAAAGCCCGGTTAAGGGCATCTACGCTTCAGTAAGCAGGAAGCTTCCGTGGGAAGATGCTTCAGGCAGGTGGAACGCAGAGCAATGCATGAGTGTTGAGGAGGCTATAAGAAGCTACACAATATGGGCAGCCCACGCAGGTTTCCAGGAACATATACTGGGTTCTGTTGAGCCCGGCAAGAATGCGGATATCACGATAATTGATAAGGATCTGCTGACTATTGATCCCGAAGAAATTCCTTCTGCAAAGGTAATATATACCATTATAGGAGGAGAAGTGAAGTTTTCGTCCCTGTAATACTCTGGAAAAAGCAATTATGTCGCTTATTATCCTATAGTTTTCTCCATGTAGATTGTAGCCGTCTCTTTATCATGCTCAATTGTGAAATTTCGTTTTTTGAACATCGATATTATGCGATGGTTATCTGAATTGGTTTGAGCCACAACTTTTTTCAGTCCCCATTTCTTCGAGATCTCCAGGCAATAATCGGTAAGGTGGCTGCCTATCTCCATATTCTGCCACCTGTCGGCAACCAGTATGGCATATTCAACTGTTTCGTGCTCAGGGTCGGCTATCAGCCTTCCCACACCAACAATTTTTTTCTTTCCCTCATCCTCCGTTTCTGCTACTATTGCTATTTCACGGTCATAGTCGATATAGCAATAGCGGGTTGCCACCTCATGTACCGAGTAACGGAAAAAAGAATTGAAGCGTGAATATATCGATTCGCGTGAGCAGGAGTCGAGCAGCTCAAACCACATATGTTCATCCTCAGGCCTGATGGGTCTGAGTGTGAACTCGTGATCCTTTATTACCAGGGGCCCCGACACATATTCCTCCGGGTAGGGTATGATAGCCAGGTGATCATATTTTTCTTTGCCTTTGATGCCGGCATCTGTCCCGCTTACTATACGTGCATCCACAGCCACCATGCTGCCGGACCCTGCCAGCAGCGGATTGATATCAAGCTCTTTTATTTCGGGATAATCGGCAGCCAGGTAGGAAAGCCTTATCATTACTTCCACCAGCTTATCAATATCCACTGGTTTTGATCCCCTGTAGCCATTGAGCAGTGGCCATATCTTAAGCTGCTCCAGCATTAGCCTTGCAAGCCGCTCATTAAGCGGGGGAAAGCCGAGAGAGCTGTCTTTAAAGAGCTCGGCAGTGACACCGCCTGCCCCTGTCATTATTACGGTCCCAAAAACAGGGTCACGTTTTATTCCCATTATCATTTCCACTGCACCCGGCATCTTTATCATGGGCTGTACCGTTACACCTTCTATCCTCGCTTCAGGCTGTGCTTTGCTGACATTTTCAATAATGCTTTCCCAGGCAGAACGGGCTTCACGGTCATCATGGATATCCAGTATCACCCCTCCTGTATCGCTTTTGTGGGTGATATCGGGCGATAATATTTTAAAAACAACGGGGTAACCCTGCCTACCTGATATTTTGACTGCCTCTTCAGCCGATGAGGCATTTTCAGGCATTGATACCGGTATGCCATATGCCTTAAGTAATTCTTTGGATTTTTTCTCAGACAGTATTGCCGGTTCCCGCTCTATCACCGGGCTGAAGATCTTTCTTATCTTATCCCTGTCAAGCGTGAACTGCAGGGGTATATCCTTCGGTGTTTCGTATAATATCTTCAGGTTTCGTGAATATTCGACCAGGGTCATAAATGCCCTTACTGCCTGTTCAGGTGTTGAATAACTGGCAACCCTGTTATCATTTAATATTCTTATACCTTCTTTCATCTGCTCACCGCCCAGCCATGAGGCAAGTATGGGTTTGCCGGTTGAGGACTGCAGTTCACCGATGGCTTTTGCAGCGGCTTTTACATTAGTCATAGCCTGCGGTGTCAGTATTACCAGCAGGGCGTCTACATTTTTATCTTTCAGAACTATAGAAGCTGATTTGGCAAGTCGTTTATACCTGTCGTCCCCGATCACATCGACAGGGTTGCCGTGAGACCAAACAGGGGGAAGGCTGGCATTTAACTCCTCCATTGTTTTATCTTCAAGCTTTGCCAGCGTACCACCGGCTGCAATAAGGGCATCGGTTGCCATAACACCCGGTCCGCCTGCATTGGTGACTATTGCCAGCCTGTCTCCACCCGGTATTTTATCACGTCCTATAAGTGCAGCGCAGTCGAATATCTCACCTATATCATAAACCCTGGCGATGCCTGTTCTCTGAAAGGCGGCATCATAAATATTGTCTTCAGAGGCCATCGCTCCTGTATGTGAAGCTGCCACCGCTGCAGACTCAGGGAAGCGACCTGCTTTGTATACAATGACAGGCTTGGTGCGTGCAAAAGCACGGGCGGCCGACATGAAATTCCTGGCATTGGTGACAGATTCAATATACAGTATTATGAATTTCGTGGAATCATCCGATCCAAGGTAGTCTATCAGGTGGCCAAAGTCGACATCTATGGCGTTCCCAAGGGAGATAAAGAATGAAAAGCCTATCTTTTCTTCTTTTGCCCTGTCAAGTACGGAGGTGCATAAGGCACCCGATTGTGATATAAAGGCTATATTACCTTTCAGGGGCAGGGAAGAGGCAAAGCTGAGGTTCAGTTTAAGGGCTGGTATGATAATCCCCAGGCAGTTGGGCCCTATGATTCTCATATCCGGATAATTGTTCTTAATATCCCTGATCCTGTCTTCCAGTGCCTTTCCCTCCTGTCCTGTCTCCCTGAATCCTGCCGACATAATAATGATACCGTTGATACCCATCACACCACATTCACTGACCCATTCCGGTACTTCCTCAGCTGCGCAGCATATCACTGCCAGATCAGGCTTGCGTGGCAGGTCTCTGAGATCATTGAAGCAGGGTATACCCATTACCGCCTCACTGGTCCTGTTAACAGGATAAATAACACCTTTAAAGCCGCTGCCAATAAGGTTGGTTAGCACCTTACCGCTAACGCTGTTAGGATTTATAGATACACCGATAAGAGCTATCCTTTCCGGCTTAAAGATAGAGTCCAGATTATGGCCTGTCATTTTTAGAAATTATCAGCAGGTGGCAATGCGCACCCCGGTTTTTATTACATCCTGAGTTTTTTGAAGTCTTCTTTCATCCTTTCCAGATCAGCCAGCCATGCTTCTATATCTTCTTCATGCTCAAGCTCATCATTAAGGATGTTGATAGCCATCTGGTGTGTGGAGTGATCTTTGTTCTTGGTGAATTCGGCTATCTGCTGGTACCTGTCTATTGCGCAGCGTTCACCTATAAGGTTCTGGTTCAGTATTGCCTCAACGTATGGGTCTGTCGGCTCCTCATAATCGCAGCCTGCATGCTTCATCCATTCCGCCGGGTTAAGTATGGGTGTGCCTCCTATCTGCAGAATCCTGTCGACTACCATTACGGCATGGCTGAGCTCCTCATCCGCATGAACCAGCAGTTCTGGCTCAACCTCGCTTCTCATCGGTCCCTCCATAACCCTGGCACCTATCCAGTACTGGTAATATGCCAGCCATTCTTCGGCCAGTGCCCCGTTAAGCATTTTTATAAGTTCTTCTGTATCTACCTGTAAAATTTTAACAGCATGTTTTCCCATAATATCATTTTTATTGGTTAAAAAATATTCTTTTGTTTATGAATCTGATAAAATTAATTAATCAAAACTTAACTCCCAATTTTTTCATAAATATATTTGGAGTTTATGCTATCATTCCGGGTTGAGATAATATTCCAGGCCTGCTCTTGTTAAATTGGTCAAAAAGCCTGTTTTCAAAATCTTCTGTCACAAATCTTCTTATAATGGTTTAATGTTCTTCCTGCCGGGAACTATTTTTAAACATGTATAAAAAAATTATTTGTGAAATAGTTTTATTTAACTTGCGCGTATTGAAAGCTGTAAACATATATTCAGATAATTATAAAATTTAAGCGAATGAAACGAATTACTATCATTAGCGTTTTGATATCACTTGTGATTTTCTCATCCGGTGTATTTGCGCAGGACAGGAAAGTTATAAGGGATATTATTGAGATCGGTACAAGCGATAACCGTTCAATGGAGCACCTTGATATATTAAGTAACCGCTTTGGTGGGCGACTGGTAGGTTCCGATGCCTATGAGAATGCAGCCGAATGGTGCGCTTCAAAATTCAGGGAATGGGGAATGCAGGTTGAGATGCATGAGGCAGGCGAGGTGCCTGTGGGCTTTAACCGCGGACCCTGGTTTGGAAAGATGCTGGGCGAAGAGGGGATGACCCTTCATTTTGCTACGCCTTCGTATACATCGGGGACCAAAGGTGTACAGCGTGGACATGTGCTTATTGAACCCAAAACAAGGTCTGAATTTGAGAGGATGAAAGGCAAACTGGATGGTGCATGGGTGCTGATATCGGGTATGAATACGGGGTGGCCTGTGGATTATTCGGAGACAGGCGACTCAATCAGGGCATCCCTTATTACTGAGAATGAAGAGATAGCAGAGAAGAACCGGGAGATAAGGATGGCTAACCGCGACAGACCTGAAGATGAGCAGGAAGAATTACTGCCAATGAAAGAGGAACCTGCTCTTTTCTATAAGGAAATGGTGGAGGCAGGCATCCTGGGTGTCATACAGGCCTCAACAGTGCCTATCAGGGCTTTGTATGACAGGAAGAATATAAATAGCAAAACACTTACCTTCGATAACCTGCCACAGGTGCCGGATATTAAGCTTGATGAGCATCAGTACAGGAAGATAGAACAGATGGTAAAAGAGCGCAGGTATTTTCAGCTGGAGTTTGATATAAGGAATCATTTTAAGATGGGTCCGGTTAAATATCATAATGTTATGGGAATAATACCCGGCACAAAGTACCCTGATGAATATGTTATCATGGGAGCTCACCTCGATGCATTTGATGTGGCTACAGGCGGAGTGGATGACGGCTCAGGTGTAACGCCCCACATGGAGGCGGCCAGGCTTATTATGGAAGCCGGCGGTAAGCCGGACAGGACTATTATCTGTGCTTTATGGGCGGCTGAGGAATTCGGTCTGCTGGGATCAAAAGCATGGGTAGAGGATAATATGGACAAGCTGGATCGTATATCCAACTATTTCAACCGTGACGGCGGACCTACGGTGGCCAACAGCCTGAGTGTGCCTGCTGCCATGTATGATGATTTTGAGAAGGTGTGTGAGCCGCTTAGTGATATTAATCCCGACTTTCCATTTACCCTGAAGGAAAGTGAGCCAAGGAGAAAACCTGAACGGGCCGGCGGTTCGGACCATGCCTATTTTGCTATTAATGGTGTGCCGACAATATCCTTCGGGACAGCTGATCCTAAGGGATATGATTTTAGCTATTATGAGATATGGCATACCGAAAGGGACTTGTATAATAAGAGCATACCCGAGTACCAGGAACATACGGCGGTTGTGACGGCCGTTGTTATTTATGGCCTTGCAAACCTTGACCATGTATTGGCAAGGGAAGGATATTTCAGGGAGGAATAGCTGCATATGAAAAAACGTATATTGGGTTCATCGGGAGTTGAAGTGTCAGCCATAGGTCTCGGTTGCTGGGGCATGTCAGGGGCTTACGGCGAAGGCAGCCGCAGGGAGTCAATAGCAACAATACATGAGGCCCTTGATTATGGTATTGATTTTATTGACACTGCTGACGTATATGGCGACGGTCATAATGAAGAGCTGGTGAATGAAGCCCTGAAAGGAAGGCGCAACAGGGTCTTTCTGGCCAGCAAGTTTGGATTTGTGTATGATGAGAATGGCGATATGGCTGTGAACGGGAGTCCAGGGTATGTACATAAAGCCTGTGAAGCGAGCCTTAAAAGGCTGGGGACCGATAGCATTGACCTTTATTACCTGCACAGGGTCGATAAAAATGTTCCCATTGAAGAAACAGTTGGTGCAATGGCGAGACTGGTGGAACAGGGGAAGGTGCGTTTTCTGGGCCTGTCTGAGGCATCCGGCAAAACGCTGGAAAGGGCTGTAAAAGTACATTCTATAGCTGCAATGCAGTCTGAATATTCACTTAATTCGCGTGATGTTGAAGAGGAGGTAATTCCGTCGTGCAGAAAACATAATACTGCCTTTGTTGCATTCAGTCCACTGGGCAGGGCGCTGCTGACCTGTTCAATTAAGACAACAGAAGACCTGGCTGAGGATGATTTCAGGCGTAATCTGCCCCGCTTCCAGGGCGATAATTTCAAGCGTAACCTTAAACTGATAGCTATCATCGAAGAGATAGCCTCAAAGAAAAATGTAAAACCCTCACAGCTTGCCCTGGCCTGGCTGCTACACCAGGGGGATGATGTGATACCCATACCCGGGATGAAAAGGCGTAAATATATCAGGGAGAATGCCGGAGCTGTTGATGTGCATATCACTGAAGACGAGATGAAAGAGCTTAACAGCCTGTATGATAATATCGCGGGCGAGCGTTATACTGAAAGCAGCAGGAGGTTTATTGATTAGATACTTCTTCCTGGTAACTTTTGCCTGAGAATGTTTCCCTGGCACGGTCAAGGGCAGTGCCGGTACCCAGGATATTTAGTATATCCCCGGTCCTGAGAAAGGTGTCACCCTTGGGGACAAACAGTTCATTTTCCCTCTTTACCATTATCAGTATTGCGTCTTTATGAAATGAGATCTCTTTCAGCTGTCTTCCGTCCATCTGCGGACGTGTCACAAGTATCTCTTCAATGGTGAAATGTTCAAAACTATCTACCAGTGAATGATATGTTGTAGGTCTTATGATGAGGTTTTCAACGGTGGTGGCTATCACTCTTACAGCATCAACGGTTTCAATATCCAGGCCTTTCATTTTTCTTTCCATGCCCAGGTTATTGGCCATGGAGATAATCCTTTCGTGCCTGAGCTCCTTCCTGAGCATATTGCATATTTTAATATTTATCTCATCCGATCCTGTGTCGACAAAGACCCAGTTGGCCGGGTCGAGGTCTGTCTTACGGAATGTAGCGGGATCAAGTCCGTCAGCCATTATGGTTGTGAATCCTTTTGACAGAAGGTCTTTGTACCTGTCGCGGCTCTTCTCAATGATAAGCGATACCTTATCATGCATAATAAGGCGGCGGCTCAGCAGTACTCCTTTGCTGCTGCCCCCTACTATCACTGTCCTGTCAGGAGGCGATTCAACCCTGCTGTTTATCATGCTGTACAGCAGGGGAGAGACAAGGCATGTGATAATTGCAAGGATAATAAACATGGAGTTAATGCCGGGTGTAATAACTCCCAGCTCAAGGCCTATTGCCGAGGCTGCTATGATAAGGCTCAGCCTGGTGGACAGCAGTATACCCCCTGATATGGCTTTTCGTGTTCCGAAATGCTGCGACCATTGCAGGGCAGGGATAATTTTGATGGCGTACATTAATAGCAGCAGTATTATCAGTATGGGGAAAAGTGAGGCTTCAAACTCCCTGAGGGCGTGAGGGTCAAACTTCACACCCACCATAATGAAGAAGATGGGAATAAAGAACCCGTGTCCCATGCCGTCAAGCTTTACGAGGAGCAATGAACGCTCCTTATGAAGAAAGGTGGATAAAAGTATGCCGCTTAGAAAAGCCCCCAGCAGGACTACCTCATAGCTGATAAACTGGCTTATCACAACAAAGATAAAGACAAGCAGGGAGGTGCCCCTTATGCTTAGCTGTGATGCGGCATGGGATAGCTGAAATGATATCTTCTTGAAGATGCGCAGATGCCTGAAACGGTTACCAACCCTGTACATCAGGTAGAACAGGACAAAAAGCAGGAATATAAGCAGTATCTCGGTCCTGAACCCGTTCTTCAGTATATAGGCGGTAAAAGTAAAAAGTATGATACTGAGTATGTCTGCAATGGCGGCTGAAGTTATTATCATCTGCCCGTAAGAGCCTGTTGTCTCGCCCCTGTTTTTCAGTACGGGAAGGATAATGCCCACTGATGTGGTTACCATTATCAGTGCAAAATAC
>CAZGUR010000031.1:0-1695 GCA_964529295.1 uncultured Rikenellaceae bacterium
CACCTGAGATATTTTTCTTTCAATTTCATTTTCCCGTTCTTTTCTTTTTAATAGCTTTATATAAAAAATACCTTAAGAAATATTCCAAACCAGATATCATGAAAAACGTTAAAAGCATTATCATTATTGTAGTGTTGATCTTAGTCATAGCTCCTGCATCGGCACAGGTGCAAAAGGAGCAATACTCAAGCCTGCAGGATGCTCTCTTCTCTGCAGGGCGGCTCAGCACGGGTGGGGCTCCTTCAAATATAACATGGATTGAGGGTGGAGATAGATTCTCTTTTACCCGTAACTCATTGAAAGTTCAGGAAATATGGATACGAACGGCAAAAACCGGGGAGGAAGAAATGGTTTTTTCAAGTGAAGGTCTTAAATTTCCCGGCACTGAACAGCCTTTCAGATATGTATCATTTGCATGGACCACTGATTACAGCCGTATCCTGTTTCAGTGTAATTTCAACCCCATATGGAGATATTCAGGTAATTCTGATTATTATGTATATTCTCTTGAAGAAAAGAGCCTTGAACTGATAGTTGAACAGGCCTTTAGTGCTGAGATCTCGCCCGACGGTAAGAAGCTGGGATATGGCAAGGATGGTGATCTTTACGGTTTTGTTTTTGAAAGCGGTGAGCATAAAAGGTTCACAAGCGATGAGCGCGAGCAGGTTTATAACGGTCGTTTCGGATGGGCCCAGGAAGAAGAGTTCGGCCTGGTGCAGGGCTGGTCATGGTCAGGTGACAGCCGTTATATGGCATACTGGCAGTCGGATGAAACGGAGGTGCCAATATATAAGCTGACCGATTTTTCAGGTCACCATCCTGAATATATGGAGGTACCGTATCCAAAAGTAGGGGATAACCCACCACAGGTTAAGATAGGGGTGATCGATACGGAGGATAACACTAAAAAGTGGCTTGATATAGATCTGAACGGCGGGTATATACCACGTATCTACTGGACCTCAAAACCAAATACACTTGCCGTTATGTGGATGAACCGTATTCAGAGCCATATGACCATCCGCTTTTATGATGTTAACAGTGGCAGCAGTGAGCTGGTGATGGAAGAAAAATCAGATGCATGGATCGATATATTTGACTTTTTTGCCGGCAATCTTCATCTTATTTATTTCCCGGAAGAAATCCAGGAATTTTTCTGGATATCGGAGCGCGACGGCTGGGCTCATATTTATCGTTACGATTACAATGGAAATATTATAAACCAGGTAACGGAAGGTGAATGGGAGGTAAAAGGGATAGAAGCGATAGATACGGATAAGGAAGTTATTTATTATGTTTCAACCGAGGTGGCTCCCACTGAGCAGAATCTTTACAGCGTACATTTTAAGGGTAATAGGAAAAAGAGGCTTACCACAGCTGAAGGAAATCACAGGGTAAATGTTTCAGGGAATGGCAAATATTATATTGACACTTATTCGGATGTTAACACTCCTGCAGTGGTTTCGCTGATGAGCACAAAAGGCGACGAGATTGAGAAGCTGGCCGATAACAGTGAGGTGCTCAGGTATCTTGATGTTCATGCATATGCGCCCAGGGAGATGTTCAGCTTTACAACAACGGATGGTCAGCAACTCGACGGCTATCTTATTAAACCTCATGGATTTGACCCAGCCATGGCCTACTCGCTTGTGCTTGATATATACGGTGGTCCCGGTTCACAGGGTGTATTCAATT
>CAZGUR010000031.1:1705-18803 GCA_964529295.1 uncultured Rikenellaceae bacterium
TTTTGGCACCAATGGCTGGCACCAGTGGCTGGCACAGCAGGGTTTCGTCATTGCTTCCGTTAATAACAGGGGTAATGGCGGCTATGGCTATGATTTTGAAAAGATCGTTCACCGCCAGCTGGGTAAATGGGAATCACATGATTTTGTGGAGACTGCCGGGTACCTGTCTTCCATGCCCTGGATTGACGGTGATAATATGGCTATACGCGGTCACAGCTACGGCGGGTATACGTCCAGCTACACCATGCTGACCCACCCCGGTGTCTTCAAAGTGTCGGTTACCGCTGCGCCGGTCACCGATCACCTGTATTATGACTGTATCCTTACCGAGAGGTACATGGGACTGATGGACGACAATGCGGAGGGCTATACAAAGAGTGCGGTAATAACTCATGCCGGAAACCTGGAAGGACATCTGCTGCTGGCCCACTCACTGATGGATGAGAATGTACACCCCCAGCATACCTTCCAGCTGGTCAATGCCCTGAATATGGCAGGCAAGGATTTTGATCTTAAGATATATCCGCCGGGGGCCCATGGCCTGGCTACTGATATGACAACCTACCTGCTGCTGATGCAGCAATATACCGATTACCTTCAGAGGCATCTCAAAACATTATAATTGGTCCGCCCGAAAGACTTCGGCTTACCAGGGTCTGAGAATATTGATACGACAAAAAAAATCCCGCTTAAGGGCGGGATTTTGATTAAAGGTGTTTAAAATGTATCAGTTCAGTTAAGCAAGCTTTACGTTTACTGCATTTAATCCTTTTTTACCTTCTTTTAATTCGAAAGTTACTTCATCATCTTCACGGATATTATCCAATAATCCTGAAGAGTGTACAAAATATTCCTCTGAGGAATCTGCGTCTTTAATAAATCCGAATCCCTTGGACTCGTTGAAAAATTTTACTGTTCCTTTGTTCATAATGTGTATTTGTTTAATGGGTGCAAGATAAGCATAATTTTTGTATTCTCTTAATAAACACCTATAAAGAGAGGAATGTTTCCTTTATTTTATAATAAATGCTGTCAGTATCGAAGCCACATTCCTTTTTAAGCTCTATTTGTGTTCCCTGTTCAATGAAGTAGTCAGGTATGCCAAGCCTCCTTACCGTGGCATTATAATCATTATCGGCCATAAACTCAAGTATGGCTGATCCGAAGCCGCCTTTTATCATCCCGTCTTCCACTGTGATAATGGCTTTGTGTTTTTTCAGTAGCTCATGCAGCACTTCTTCATCCAGGGGCTGCACAAAGCGCATATCATAATGGCTGACTCTTATATTTTCTTTTGCCAGCCTTTTAACGGCTCGCAGTGCCCCGTTACCAGTATATCCTATTGTCAGTACTGCCACTTTTTCTCCTTCGGCCATTTGCCTGGCCTTACCTATGGGTATTTCTTCGAATGGCTTTTGCCAGTCGGCAAACAGTCCCACCCCACGTGGGTAGCGTATGCTGAAGGGTCCCCTGTTTTTTTCCAGCTGTGAGCTGTACATAAGGTTGCGCAGCTCTATCTCATCCATCGGTGCTGACACTACCATGTTAGGCAGTGTACGCATATATGAGAGGTCAAAGAAGCCGTGGTGTGTTGCCCCGTCGGCACCTACCAGTCCGCCCCTGTCGAGACAGAAAATCACATGCAACTTCTGCAGTGCCACATCATGTATTACCTGGTCATAGGCTCTTTGCATAAAAGTGGAGTAGATGTTACAAAAGGGTATCATCCCTTCAGCAGCCATACCTGCTGAAAAGGTGACGGCATGCTGTTCTGCTATACCCACATCATATGCCCTGTCGGGCATTTCCTCCATCATTATATTCAGTGAACAGCCGGTAGGCATGGCCGGTGTGACAGCCACGATCTTATCATTCTGTCTGGCCAGCTCAAGAACGGTATGTCCGAAAACATCCTGAAAGCGTGGTGGCTTTTTGCTGTCGTCAGATGCCGTAATCTCACCTGTTACCCTGTCAAAGAGTCCGGGTGCATGGAATTTTGTCTGGTTAAGCTCAGCCTGGAGGAAGCCCTTGCCTTTTTTTGTTATGCAATGCAGAAGCTTTGGACCCGGTATCCTTTTCATATCTTCAAGCACCCTTGCCAGGTGCAGTACATCATGACCGTCCACCGGACCGAAATACCTGAAGTTCATAGCTTCAAACAGGTTTGAGTGTTTCAGTATAGTGCTTTTTATACCTGATTCCAGCTTGCTGGCCAGCGACTGGGCATTGGGTCCCAGTTTACTTATCATACCCAGTATATGCCATACTTCATCCTTGAATTTATTATATGTTTTGCTGGTTGTGACGTCAAGCAGGTATTCTTTTAATGCTCCTACGTTGGGATCAATAGCAATATTATTATCATTCAGGATAACCAGTATATCCGATTTATCAGAACCGGCATTATTGAGACCCTCGAAGGCCATGCCGGCTGTCATGGCCCCATCGCCTATCACTGCCACTATCTGCCTCTTTTCTCCTTTTTGCCTGGCTGCCTTTGCCATGCCCAGTGCTGCTGATATGGATGTTGATGAATGGCCCACACCAAATGCATCATATTCACTTTCTTCACGTTTGGGGAAGCCGCTGACACCTTTGTATTTGCGGTTAGTGTGGAAATTATCGCGACGTCCGGTTAATATCTTATGCCCGTAGGCCTGGTGGCCCACATCCCATATTATCCTGTCATAGGGAGTATTATATACATAATGCAGGGCAACCGTAAGTTCCACAACCCCGAGGCTTGCCCCGAAATGGCCTGGATTGCAGCTTACAATATCAATGATGAACTCCCTTAGCTCCTTACTTAATGTTATCAGCTCTTCGGGCTTAATTTTTTTCAGATCATCAGGGGAAGAAATCGTGTTAAGCAGATCGTACATTATACTGGGCTAATATTTTTATGGGCTGATGCAAAGATATAAAAGATATAAATACAATTAACATTTGGTTTATGTGCAGGAAGTGGGAAATTGTTATTTTTGTGATTGATATATTTGCTTCATTATGCAATAAGTTAAAGCAGATCACTGTTAATTCTTTAAAAAAGAGCTGCCATGAATAATATAAGATTATACCAGATATTTTTCCTTTTAACGGTTTTTGCCTTTGTTTCATGTGTTCCCGGTGGAAGGTATAACACCCTGCATGACAAGAGTGTTCAGTATATGAATGAGCGTGATGAGCTTAAGACAGAGAACCTTGATCTGTCTATGAGCAACAGGGAGATGAAGGCAAGGATGAGCTCATTGGAGGATGAGTTGTCGGGGATGGGCCAGGAGAAGGAGTCGTTGCAGGAGGAACTTGACCGGGCTATGGCTGAATATAATGATGTCAGCAAGCGCTATTCTGATCTGCAGAAAGCCCAGGAAGATCTTATACGTGGCAATGTTGCAGAAACAAGACGGCTGCTGAGGGAATTACAGGAGGCACAGGAGAATCTTCAGGATAAAGAGGATCTGATGCGTCAGCTGGAGATGAATATGGAGGCCAAAAGGGCTGCCCTTGATGAGCTGGCTTACGAGCTGGAGAAAAGGGATGAGAGGCTCAGTGAGCTGGAGCAGATCCTGGAAGACCAGACAAGGATAGTGAAAGACCTGAAGAACAAGGTGTCGGATGCCCTGTTTGGTTTTGAAGGGGAAGGGCTTACGGTATCGATGAAAAACGGTAAGGTATATGTCTCTCTTGAAGAGAAACTGTTATTTCAGACCGGCAGCTATAATATTGATGCCAACGGCCGTGATGCGCTTAAGAAGCTGGCTGTTGTATTGAAGAATAATCCTGACATACAGATAACCATCGAGGGTCACACGGATGATGTTCCGTATATATCTTCGGGCGGACCCATACAGGATAACTGGGATTTAAGCGTTAAGAGGGCCACAACTGTTGTAAGGGTCTTGCTTGACGGCACGGGTATTAACCCCAGGCGTCTGACAGCAGCTGGAAGGAGCGAATATTTGCCTGTTGAGGATGCTAAAACAGCGGATGCAAGGAGGAAGAACAGGCGTACCGAGATAATACTGACCCCTGACCTGACGGAGCTGTACAGGATTCTTGAGAGTTATTAGCAGTTTAAATGGCTTGGGGTTTAACGTACTGAGCGTCTGACGAAGTGATACATTGTTACCGGGATTTACTTGTGCTGTATTCGCCCAGACGGGCATTTATTCTCGAAAGGGCTTCCCTTATGCTTTCCTCCGGCGCCACATAATTGTCTGTCCCCCAAAAATCACGATCATAGCCGTCAATGGTCTCCGAGAACACTGAATGTACAGGAGCCCGCTCTTCACGATCGAAGCGCTGAACATTAACAGTATCCACATCATTAACTGCCATCTCAAAGAATATTTTATATTCATTCCCGAAAAGCCGGCCTTTTTCCCGTGCGAAGAATATAAGATCTCCTCTTACGTGGTTCAGGAAATAACGGCCGTTGATATTCCGGTAATTGACCCTGTATTTGAGTGAGCGTGCTTTAACCCTGAAGCCGCGGGCTGTTCGCTGTATCAGATCTCTCTCAAGCTTATCTATATGGTCCCTGTTAATCTCAAATTCAGTTCCATGTATACCGTAATTACTTGTATTGATATATATAACACCCTCAGGCAATGCCAGGTCATTAACAGATTCTTTCTGCCTGAATTCAATAACAAAAGCAGCTTCATCCCCGATATTTATAATATCAGTCATTGTGTAATCATAATCGCCAAAATTTTCTACTCTGAGAAAGTCAAATGTGTTTCTTGCTCCGTCAAGAGAAAGGCAGCCGTCGAGTCCTGATTTCAGCTTGAATATAAGTGTGTCGGATGGATCCATGTTGTTGATTTTGCGGCTCTTGTATATCTTAACCTGGTCTTTTAAGAGGGTGGCTGCATATGAGCTTTTATACAGTTCAAGAACAGCCTCTGAATAGAGAAGTATCTTATCTCTTTTTGACACAGCTTCACGGTAAAAAGCCGTCATTTGTACCGGGTTACGGCCGTAGTTATCAGGGATCTGCTCCTTGGCATACCTTATCAGCTCAAGGGGTTGGCGGTTTCTTATTATTATCTCGGGTATGGGAACATATTTCCTTGTCAGTTCAATACTATAGTGGCTGTTTATGGCCTGGTTAACGGGTATCTTCCGGCTGTAGAATCCCATGTATGATATCACTAGGGTGTCATTGAGAAAATCCCCTGGCAGGTTAAGGTCATACTCACCCTCGTAATTTGAGATGGTCCCTTTCCCTCTGGATTTAATGCCTATGGTGGCATAGGGCAGGGGCTGTCTATTGCCGGCATCGGTGACAACACCTGAAATCTTATACACCGGTTTCCTGCCTTCTTCCCTGATCAGGGGGGTTGAATCATTGACCGAGCGGTATATTATTATATGATCATCAATAATTGAATAGTTCAGGTCCCTGTCATAGAAGAGGGTGTCAAGGATGTTTTTAAGTGGCCTGTTCGTCATTCTGACGGAACTGACCCTTTCGGGTTCTATAAGGTCGGTGTCATAAGTAAAGTGGTAAGCTGTGCGGTGGGAAATAGATTTAAGGATGTTTGAAATAGTAACATTGTTCAACCTGAGCGTAAGCCTGCTTTCAAGAACATTATTCTCCTGTGCCATAGCAAAGGAAAAGCCTGTTATAAGGATAAGGCTTATAACAATCTTCTTCGGTGTATTATTTCGTTTGACATAGTTTAATACATCCATTCAAGAATTCAACCTTTAATTAGTATACAGGTAAAAAACGTTCCCTTGCTTATCATATTCAAGGTTGAAGGTAGTACAAATAATGCGTATTATTGTTTCCGGTGATTGTTTATTAAAGATTGATGTTGATGTGAGCCTTTTTTCATTTATGGCCTCATCCTCAAGTTCGATACTTACATTATGCACCTTCTGCAGGTCTGAAAACACCTTCCCCAGACTGTCCCCGTCAAATTGCAGTATTTCTGTTTTCCATGAAAGGTAGTTGGGGTCAGTATTAATGTCTTTTGAAGCTAAATTATCAGTGAGTGACCCTATATCTCCAGGTTCAAGTGTTAAGGAGCTAAGGTCATCGGCACTTTTAAGCATCACTTTACCGTCAGTTACAAATACCTCCACGCTGTTATTTCTGGTATTTACGTTGAAGGATGTTCCAAGTACTGTGATATTTGCTTGTCCGGCATCGATAATAAAAGGCCTGTCTGCTTCATGGCCTATTTCAAAAAATGCTTCTCCTTCCAGTTTCACCGTTCTTTTATTCTTCTCAAAGCTGAGCGGATATTCCAGGCTTGACTCCCTGTTAAGGAAAGCAACGCTTCCGTCAGGCAGGTCAACCCTTACATTTTTACGGTCAGTGCCTGCAGTTATAATCCTGGTTTTACCGTTGCCAAAGCCTTCTGTCATATAATATATGCCTGCTACCGAAAGACCTATTATAAGGATTATTGATGCGGCAATCCTGAATGCAGGTTCAGTAAGTATATTCCGTTTCCTTTCCTTAATGAGTTTTTCACTGTCAAGCCTGTTATAAAGCTTTTTCCATGCCTTATCAACATCTGCTTTTTCACTTTTTTCTTTTATCTCATCTATTTCCTTCCAGTATTTTTGAGCTGACTGGTCCTGCCGGGAAAGGAATTCCTCAGTAAGTATCCTCTTACTGCGACTGTGATTATTACTTTTTTCCTGTGTTTTCATCTTTATGCTAATAATTCTTTCCTGAACTCTTTTAATGCTTTACTCATGTTTGCCTCTACTGTTTTGACCGATATTGACATTTCTTTTGCTATCTCGGCATATTTAAGCCCGTCAAAGCGGCTCATACAAAATATTTTTGCACATCGTTCGGGCAGTCTTTCAATTATTCCGGCCACTTTTTCGTGAAGTTCCTTGTAATATATTTCATCCTCCGGATCCCTTGAATTTCTTTGCAGACTTTTCTTTACTTCGTTCTCATGTTTAATCATCACCTTTTTATGGTCAATATGATGCATACACCTGTTATATACTGAACGGAAAAGGTAGGCGTTGATTGAAGTGATTATATTTATTTTTTCCCTGTCTCGCCACAAAACATAAAACAGCTCCTGTACAATTTCTTCCGAGGTGTCAGTATCCTTTAATATGGTTCGTGCATAAGCAACCAGCGCATTATAAGAGGAACGGAACAGGGATTCAAACTCTTTGATATCCCCGTTCCTTATCCTTCTGATAATTTGTTTGTCTGTTGCCATTGTCTGCAGGACTTGTTATCTTATCTGCTCCACCATGATTTGCGGCCAAGTTTGCTTATAGCCGACTCAATGCTCTGGTCTGGTTCAATAACATTATAGTCGCCCCAGAAGTCGGGATCACTGAAGGCGCTTACTTCTTCTGTAAAGATATCACCTTTCCTGATTCTTTCCCTGGAGGCAAATTTAATAACTTCCTCTTCAGTTCTGTCAGTAATAGCTACCTCTGACATGGTAATATATGTTTTATTAAATAGTTTCTTATCCCAGTTGACCTTAAATTCCACCTCGGCTCTTGCATAAGCAAAGTAGTACAGTCCGTCCGATTCACGAAATTTAACCCTGTAGCTCGCTGATTCGGGTGTGACTTTCATGCCGAGGGGCTTCTTACGTACGAATAATGAGGCTGCCCGGTTTTTATTCTCAAGGTTAATACTGAATTCGGCCTCAGTAAGTGCATAGCTGTCGATATCAATGAACAGTTTACCGAGGAACAGGGGTATCTCCATATCTTCACGCTGAGAAAACTCAATCACATAATGCGGCTTCTCGTCTATAACCACTATATTTTCAAGGCTGTAGTTATACGATTCCATAGCATCACTGGTAAGTATGCTCCAGGGATTCTTTACAATATCGAGCTGAAGGGTGGTAGCCGGACCTCCCTGAAGGCGGAATAGCACAGTATCTATCTTTGATGTTTCAACATTTTTACGTCCCTTGTAGATGCGTGAGGCATCGAAGCGGAAGTCATTATTATAAGGTGCTTTAAAAATTTCCACCACCGCTTCGGCAATAGATACATAATTCCTGTTTTTCTTTATTGTCTCGCGGTAAAAACCTGTCATCAGGTTGGGGTCATTCGGATAGTTATCTCCTCTATTTCTTATCATTGCCTCAATAACCTCTTCAGCTGTAACCGGTTTAACCACTATCTCTGCAATGGGTATGACAGCCGGCCTCATATCAATGATATTTTCAGTATCCCCTGTTGAGAGATTGACAAGGGGTATCTCCTTGTTTTTATAACCTATATACATTACCTCTATATACGGATTATCGATCTTTTCATTAATTTTAAGGAGGAATTCGCCGTCTATATTGGACACTGTTGCAATATTCGTCCCTTTAACGGCGATAGTAGCAAATATCAGGGGCTCCCCCGTTTCATTATCAACGATTTTTCCCTTGATTGTAACGAATGGTTGCTGATCCTTTACCTTAACCCCGTCATTGTCTGCTGCCGATGCAGTGGCAAGTGAGATAAATGTAAATAGTATCAGTGCAATCATTGTGATATCAATAAATCTTTTCATGGCTTTTTTGTTTTTTGTTATACTTAATAAAACACTGTTTTCACCTATACGACCGTTTATCATTAATGTACCCTATTTGTTTAATGATTTACCGAAAAGGGGGCTTAAATGCGAAATCAGATTTTAATTCCACAGGCAATGTAACTTTGGAAAATTTTTGCATGCAGTCATCTGCCGGGTGCCGGACAGGGCTGGCAGGTGACGGCAGAAACGGATATTTATCTGACGATTACCGGGACAGGAAGGTAAAACCGGGACAGGTACAATTTTTATTATGACTGAATTAAACGGTCATTATATCTGTCTCTTTAGCCTCCACCACTTCGTCAACCTTTTCAATGTATTTATTGGTTAGTTCCTGTACATTATCCTCGGCGGTTTTTTCATCGTCTTCGGACAGTCCTTCCTTGAGAAGTTTTTTGAGTTCATCATTGGCCCACTTACGTGAGTTACGTATACTTATTTTCGCCGATTCGCCCTCGTTCTTAACCATTTTTACCAGCTGTGTTCTTCTTTCTTCTGTAAGCGGAGGCACATTGATTCTTATTATCTCACCGTTATTAATGGGTGTGAGACCGATATTTGCTGCAAGGATGGCTTTTTCTATGGGCCCCAGCATTGTTTTCTCCCAGGGTTGAACAATAACAGATTTGGCATCCGGTGTATTTATGTTTGACACCTGGTTGAGTGGTGTGTTAACACCGTAATAATCAACAGTGATGCCATCCAGCAGGGTAGGTGTTGCTTTCCCTGCCCTTAGTTTTGAAAGTTCTGATTCAAGGTGGGTTATGGCTCCCTCCATCCTTTCGGTGGTCTCTTCCATTATAATTTCTATCTCTTCATTCATACCGTTGGTTTTAAGGTTATGATTGTTTGCTTTTCAGCAAATTTAAAAAAAATATGTAAAAACCTGCTTTTAGCTTCTATTTAACAATAGTACCTGCTTTTTTCCCTGTAACCACATCAAGAAGGGCGCCCGGGGTGTTTATATTAAAAACTATTATTGGCATATTATTTTCGCGACACATGGTAAAAGCTGTCTGGTCCATTACCTTCAGCTGTTTGGCTATTACCTGTGCAAAAGATATCCGGTCATATTTTTCAGCCTTATCTGATTTTTCCGGGTCTTCGCTATAGACCCCGTCTACCCTCGTCCCTTTAAGAAGGGCATCACAGCCTGTCTCAACCGCCCTCAGTGCTGCAGCGGTATCGGTGGTAAAGAAAGGATTGCCGGTGCCTCCTGCCAGTATGCATATAACTCCCTGCCTCATATTGTCAAGCACCTTATCCCTGTTATAAAGCTCACCCACCGGTTCCATCCGGATAGAAGTAAAAACCTTTGCCTTATATCCGTCAGTATGCAGCCTGCTTTCCAGTGCAAGGCTGTTGATCACTGTTGCCAGCATACCCATCTGGTCGCCTTTCATCCTGTCGAAGCCTTCTTCAGCACCTTTGAACCCCCTGAAAATATTACCTCCCCCTATTACAATGCCTGTTTCAATGCCGTGGTCGGCGAGCTGACCTGCCTGGCGACTGTAGTATTCAAGCATCTTGTTATTAATACCATAGTTGTCATTTCCCTGCAGGGATTCGCCGCTTAGTTTAAGTAATACTCTTTTATATTTCACACGCTTATATTTTTGTTTCTTTAACCCGGTTCACCAGACCGATATAATTCTTTCTGTCTATCCTGCTAGATTCTTATATTTTAATAATCTTATTGCTGTCTCTTGCCTTATATTTGATTTTGCCAGAAGCGGATATCCTGGTATTCTCATTGCCTGCCTGTTGTTAAGGATAGTTATATCCTGAGATCCGGACCTGAAAAAATCAAAAATAGTAATTTTAATTATAATTTTTTATATCGGAATAATAGCTGTGAGTGTAACAGTAAAATGAAACTAAAAATTTTATACAGATGAAAATTTGTATTTCTTTGTAGTTGATTATCGGCTCATTCTTTACTTTCAGATCGGTCATTAAATAAACGAATGAAAAACACATATTTCAACCTTGTAGAGCAGACATATTATTTTCCCCAGGAGGGATTTGACCTTATTGATGGTTATCTCACTTTCTACGGTGTATCGCTTAAATACCTGATTGAAAAATATGGTACACCTTTCAGGTTAATGTACCTTCCAAGGATTGGAGACCAGATAAAGAAATCAAGAAACCTGTTCAACCGGGCTATCAAAAAAACGGATTATAAGGGGGCATATCATTTCTGTTACTGCACCAAATGCTGTCATTTTCACCATGTTGTGGGAGCCGCATTAAGGCATAATGTCAATCTTGAAACATCATCCTCCTTTGATATTGACCTGATAGAGAGACTCTATAAGGATGGTGAGATTGACAGGGAAAGGATAATTATCCATAACGGGTATAAGAGCCCGGAATACATTAAAAAGATCCTTAAACTGCAAAACAGCGGTTTTGTAAATTCGATAATAATTCTTGACAGCGGTGAAGAGTTGAACAGGATAAGCAAGGCCCTGGGAGATAACAGGGTAAAGATAGGCATACGTATGGCCATTGATGAGGAGCCGCAGTCAAGCTATTACACATCGAGACTGGGACTGCCATATTCTGAGGTAATGGATTTTTACAGAACCAGGATAAAAGACAATCCCCGGTTTGAATTTAAGATGCTCCACTTCTTTGTTGACTCGGGGATAAAGGACAGCCTGTATTACTGGGGTGAGTTTCATAAGGCCTTAAAGCTGTATGTTGAGCTGAAGAAAGAATCGGAAAGTCTGGACTCTCTCAACCTGGGTGGAGGCTTTCCTATCCGGAACCACCTGGGCTTTGAATATGATTATGAATATATGATACTTGAGATAGTGAGGAATATCAAGGAAACCTGTGTTAATGCAGGTATCAGTGAACCTGATATTTATACTGAATTCGGAAAATTCACGGTGGGCGAGAGCGGGGCTATCATATTCAAGGTTCTTGAGCAGAAGCAGCAGAATGATAATGAATTATGGTATATAGTCGATAACAGCCTGATGAATACCATACCCGATGCATGGTCAATGCATGAAAAATTTATCCTGCTGCCGGTTAATAAGTGGAATAATGAACATACCAGGGTTAATATTGGTGGTATTAGCTGTGATCATTCGGATTACTATAATTCGGAGGATTTCAATCAGCAGATATTATTACCGGAATATTCTGACACTGATAAGGAGCCTCTCTATATAGGGTTCTTCCATACCGGGGCTTACCAGGATTCGCTAAGCGGTTACGGTGGCATTAAGCACTGTCTTATACCCGCACCCAGGCATGTTATTATTGACAGGGATTCAACAGGTAATTTCAGGGATTATGTTTACAGGAATGAACAATCGGTAGATGATATGCTGAATATCCTTGGATATATAGAAAAATAATGATGACTTTTGGCAAAATAGAAGAAGAATATTCTGGATTTGAAGATTCCGGGATATTACTGCAGTCCTGTCCCTACGATGGCACCAGCACCTGGGGCAAGGGAGCCGATAAGGCCTTCGGGGCATTCATGGAGGCATCGGACCATATGGAGCTGTATGATATTGAGACCGGTTCGGAAGTGTACAGGAAAGGTATACATATATTGCCTGAGCTCAGGCCGGCAGGGGATCCGGAAGAGGTCTTCCGCCAGATATACAGCAAAACAAAAGAGCTTCTCAGGCATGATAAATTTCTAACTTTCATAGGGGGAGAACATTCCGTAAGTATTGGAATAATAAAAGCCTTTTACGAGAAGTATAAGGACCTGACGGTATTGCAGCTCGACGCCCACACTGACCTCAGATCTGATTATCTGGGCTCGGCATATAACCATGCCTGTGCAATGCATGATGCCTCCCGGAACACTAGGCTTATACAGGCTGGTATCAGAAGTATGGATAGCAGTGAGCTTGATTTTTTTGACCCTTCTGGATGTGTTTATGCACGGGAGATGCAGGATGACGATGACTGGATAGACAGGATTGTATCCCTTCTGGGGGAGAATGTGTATATCAGTTTTGATGTTGATGTTTTTGACCCTTCGGTTATGCCATCAACAGGGACCCCCGAGCCGGGTGGAATGACATGGTACCAGGTTACTAAACTGCTGAGGCGCGTGTTTGCGGCTGCCAATGTCAGGGGTTTTGATATTGTTGAGTTTGCCCCGCAGGAAAACCGGCGGGCCGATGCTTTTATGCTGGTGAAGCTGTATTATAAAATGTTAAGTTATAAATATTATGGATAAAGGACCGGTAAGTAAGTTTATTGAAGAGCATTACAGGCATTTCAATGCTGCTGCCCTGCTTGATGCTTCCAGGGCATTTAATAAGCAGCTGACTGCAGGTGCACGGATGATGATAACACTGGCAGGTGCTATGAGCACGGCAGAGCTGGGCAGGTCCCTGGCTGAGATGATACGGCGCGACAAGGTTCATATCATCACATGTACGGGTGCTAATCTTGAAGAAGATGTGTTTAACCTTGTTGCCCACAGTCATTATAAAAGGATACCGGAATACCGTTATCTCAGTGCTGAAGATGAGACGGAGCTGCTGAAGAATCATTTTAACAGGGTGACTGATACATGCATACCGGAGGAGGAGGCTATGAGGAGGATAGAAAAGCATCTTATGAAAGCATGGAAAGAGGCAAGTAGTAAGGGAGAAAGGTATTTCCCGCATGAATATTTTTATAATATACTCAGGAGTGGTGAGCTGGAGCAGTATTATGAGGCAGACCCTGCTGATTCATGGCTGCTGGCTGCCGCCGAAAAGAATATTCCGGTGATTGTTCCGGGCTGGGAAGATTCAACCTGTGGTAATTTTTTTGCCTCACACTGCATGAGGGGTTTGTATGAGCCTTCCATTACCCGTTCAGGGATTGAGTATATGATGTTCCTGGCAGACTGGTACCGTGATAATCAGGATAAAGAAACCGGGTTCTTCCAGGTAGGAGGGGGTATTGCCGGCGATTTTCCTATTTGTGTTGTGCCAATGCTGCACCAGGATCTGGGTCTGGTGGATATCCCGGTGTGGTCATATTTCTGCCAGATAAGTGATTCAACAACCAGCTATGGTTCCTATTCGGGTGCGGTGCCCAATGAGAAGATAACATGGGGCAAGCTGTCTGCTTCAACACCCAGGTTCATTATAGAATCAGATGCCACCATTGTGGCTCCTCTTATGTTTGCCTATATCCTTGGCTGGTAAAAAATTGCTGTTGGCCACCGGGACTCCTACAGGTAAGTCCTGTTGATGCTTGCAGTCATGGGGGATAATAAAAAAAAGCTGCTGACCAAAGGCCTGCAGCTTTTCTGAATTTTATTCCTGGCGCTTAGTAATTCAGGGCAGGTTTTGAAATGAGATCCTGACACCCGAAGCGGCATCTCTAAATAACTTAATCGTTAAGAGTGTACCTTTTGAAAGCGGTTACGGTAAGGTCTTTATCAACCGAATTAAGGAACTGTTTGATAGTTTGTTTATTGTCTTTTACATAATCCTGGTTAAGCAGGGTGTTTTCCTTAAAGAATTTTCCAAGCTTACCCATGGCTATTTTCTCGAGAAGGTTCTCCGGCTTGCCCTCGCGGCGCGCCTGCTCCTTACCTATCTCTATCTCTTTATCTATTTCTTCCTGTGTAACATCATCCTTGTCGATAGCCACAGGGTTCATTGCCGCAATTTGCATGGCAACATCTTTATATACCTGCGGGTCCAGACCGGATTTGTTAAAACCAGCTATGGTAGCCAGTTTATTACCCGGGTGGATATAATGATGAACATAGCCGGCCTTTATATAATCGTAATAGGATAATTCCAGTTTCTCTCCTATTACCCCTATCTGTTCAATCACCTTTTCTTCTATTGTCTGATCGCCGAGTTTAATACTTTTCAGCTCATCAAGACTTGCAGGTTTGGCTTCCAGTGCCTTATCCAGTATGTCATTTGCCAGTTTTTCAAAGTCGGCATTCTTAGCCACGAAATCAGTTTCGCAGTTAAGAACAATTATAGCACCGAATCCGCCATCATCTGATATGCCGGCCAGCACAACTCCTTCGCCTGCCTCACGATCGGCCCGCTTGGAGGCCACAGCCTGGCCTTTTTTTCTGATTAATTCCACAGCCTTATCAAAATTCCCTTCAGCTTCCTGCAGGGCTTTTTTACAGTCCATCATCCCTGCTCCTGTCATTTTTCTGAGTTTTGCCACTTCAGCAGCACTTATTGCAGCCATCTTATATACTTTTTATTATTAATTATTCTGAAATATTCTGAACTATTTATCGCCTGACTCGTTTTCGGTATTCTCTTCTTTTGTCTTACCGCTATCGTCCTTTGGCTTCAAACCTTCTTCTTTTGCTTTCTCCTCTTTTGTTTCCCCGCTATCGTCCTTTGGCTTCTCTTCCTTTGTTTTTTCGCTATCGTCCTTTGGCTTCAAACTTTCTTCTTTTGCTTTCTCCTCTTTTGTTTTTTCGCTATCGTCCTTTGGCTTTTCGTCCTTTGCCTTGCCGCTTTCGTCCTTGCTTGCGGTTTCTGTTGTTATTGTTTCATCTTCATCATTATCAGAAGATTCAACTTTTACTGATCTTACTCTTTTAGGCTGTGCCTTTGTTCCTTTGGATACTCTTTTCTCCTTGCCTGACGATTCTTTTTCTTTCTCCGTTTTTCTCTCGTTCAGCCCTTCTTCAACAGCTTTACACATGATATCCACGATAAGAGATATTGACTTGGAGGCATCATCATTTGCCGGTATGGGAAAATCCACCGCATTGGGATCCGAGTTGGTATCAACCATTGCAATTACAGGTATACCCAGCTTTTTAGCTTCTCTTACGGCAATATATTCCTTTGTGATATCGACTATAAACAGAACTGCAGGCAGCCTTGTAAGGTCGGCTATGCTGCCCAGCATTTTTTCAAGCTTGGCTCGCTGGCGGGTTACCTGAAGCTTTTCTCTTTTTGACATATTGGTGAAGGTGCCGTCCGTTGCCATCTTATCAATAGCCGACATCTTCTTTACCGCTTTCCTGATTGTGGGAAAATTGGTAAGCATACCACCCGGCCATCGTTCGGTGACATAAGGCATATTTGTCTCCTTTACTTTTTCAGCAACGATATCCTTGGCCTGTTTTTTTGTTGCCACAAACAAGATCTTTTTGCCTGACTTTGCTATTTGCTTCAGTGCAGAGGCAGCTTCTTCAATCTTCTGTTCTGTTTTTTCAAGATCGATAATATGGATACCGTTACGCTCCATAAAGATATAGGGAGCCATTGCCGGATTCCATTTTCTCCTGAGGTGACCGAAATGGACACCTGCATCTAATAATTCATTGAAATTTGTCCTGGGCATTTTTAAAATTTAAAGTTTACATTCTGATTATCAATTGCATAGTAGTTCGATGTTCGAAGTCAATACAATTTAGATACTAAACCTGTATCTATATAGTAATATTCTAACGTTTACTGAACTGGAATTTCTTGCGGGCTTTTGGCTGGCCTGGCTTTTTTCTTTCCACTTCCCTCGGGTCTCTTGTAAGAAAACCTTCGGCCTTGAGAGCAGGCTTGTCTTCGCTGTTGATCTTGACCAAGGCTCTTGATATACCCAGCCTCAGGGCTTCTGCCTGTCCCCTGGACCCACCGCCGTCGAGCACAGCCTTTATATCATACTTATCAGTAACACTGAGCAGGTTGAGGGGCTGCATAACGAGGTATTGCAGGGTCTTGGCCGGGAAGTATTCTTTATATTCCTTATTATTGACTATGATCTGACCTTTGCCTTCAGAAACATAGACTCTGGCAATGGCCGACTTTCTTCTTCCTATGGTATTTATGATTTCCATTTATAATTTGATTTTATCTAATTCAATTTTCCTTGGCTTCTGTGCTTCATGTACATGCTGGTCACCGGTATATACATGAAGGTTCCTGAACATAGCTCTTCCAAGCCTGTTGCCCGGCAGCATACCTCTTATTGCATTCTCGACCACCCTTTCAGGATGCTTTTTGAAAAGCTCCCTGGCAACGATGGATTTTTGCCCGCCGGGATACCCCGAATGCCTGATATATTCCTTGTCATCCCACTTATTACCCGACAGTTTAACCTTGTCGGCATTAATAATGATAACATAGTCGCCGCAATCAACATGCGGTGTAAAATCAGGTTTATGCTTTCCACGAATCAGTTTTGCTACCTGTGATGCCAGCCGGCCTAATATTTCTCCTTCAGCATCTACCAGGAGCCACTCCTTATTCACAGTTGCTTTATTCGCCGCTTTGGTTTTGTAGCTATTGGTATTCACGTCCTTTTGTTTTAATCTGTACTATTATATTTTCCTAACATCCTGTATTTTCGGGTGTGCAAAAGTACAATATTTTTTAAAAAAAAAGAATAATAAGGTCATTTAATTGGGACACATAAGCATTATGTCGCAAAAAACTGCAAATATGGCGGTTTTATTAATATTTCAGGCAGGGAATAATAAAATTTGTGATATTTGCGTTTTTAAAAGCAAGGATAATGTTTGGAAACAAAATACACAGATACCTGTATATATTTTTTCTGTCGGGGATAGCTTTTTCCCTG
>CAZGUR010000032.1:0-14039 GCA_964529295.1 uncultured Rikenellaceae bacterium
GGTGAACGGGTAGCAGGTGATATAGAGGAACAGGCAATTCAGGTGCTTGAGAATATCAGTACCATACTTAAAGACTGCGGCTCTGACAAACGAAAGATACTGAAGACGACAGTGTATATCTCTGATATCTCCATGTGGCCTGCAGTTAATGAGGTCTATAAAAAATTCTTTGGCAGTTTGAAACCCTCACGATCAGTAGTACCGACAAAGGAGCTCCATTACGGAGTTCTGATAGAGATTGATGCAATAGCTGCTATCTGACCCTCAACGATCAACACCCAGGACCGGGACTTTATCTCTTACTGGCCGCCTTGCAGTTAAACGCACAGTCCCTGTAACGGTTATTGATCTTATTACACCGGGACCAAAGAACCTTTAATGAGCCAAATACTATCTTACCTGGGAAAAACCGGCTTAAATGTCATGCCTGCTGCCTTTACTTGTAATAGTGTTTATCTGCGGCGGGTCCTTCAGGTGTCTTTTCACGGTACACAAATCCATAGCACTTATAATCGCTTTGCGGTATTTATCAGGGAAGTCGGCCGGCAGCACTGCTTCAAGCTCGATATTATCAATCAGCCTGGTCTGCTGATTGAAACTATGACGCTGTATTATCCTTATATTGCTTGCATCAATACCCCTTTTATCACAGAATGATTTTACATAAACACCTGCACAGGTGCCTATGGAGACAAGGAAGAGATTAAAGGGTTCTGGCGCTGTCCCGTCTCCCCCGTTCTTTTCTGACTGATCGGTTTTAATTACCGATCCGTTGATGCTGGCATTTACTTTTTTATTATCCTCAAAAAAAATTTCCAGTTCCATAGCAGATATCAGATATTTTAATATTCATTATTACAGTCTATAACAACAGCGAAATATTTTGGTTGCATTTAAAACCATATGTTTTTTGTTAAAAGATGATTTTGTTAAGAGGTATATTGACAATATTCATGCCCTTTTGAACTTACTGTCAAAGCAGCAAGATTATCTTCAGGGTACATGACAATTTGTCCCGGCAGCTCATATGGCAGGTTATTTGTTGATAAGCATTATGATCACTGAAAAATGATGATATATGGCAAAGAATAAAAGCAGCAAAGAAGAGGAAAAAGACAGGCAGTCAAAATCCCAACAAACTGTTAATAAAGATGGTAATACCGGTGATGCCGGTGATCAGAAAGAAGAACACTTTGTTGGGGAAACGGAAGAGGATATATCCGTAGCTGATAGCAACGAAAAGGACAAAGAAAAAGAAAGAGAACCGGACTCTGACAATAATGAAGAAAAGGAAGATGATGCGGAAGCAAAACTGGCAGAATTGCAGGATAAATACCTGCGGTTGTCAGCGGAATTTGATAATTACCGCAGAAGGACCTTAAAGGAAAGGATAGAGCTCACCAGGTCGGCCGGGGAGAGCATTTTACTGAGCCTTCTACCGGTGATGGATGATTTTGACAGGGCCATGAACCTGATGGACTCAACACCTGAGTGCAAGGCAATAAAAGACGGAGTGGACCTTATCTACGGCAAGATGAAGGAATTCCTCAAGCAGAACGGTGTAAAAGAGATTGATGCCATGGACAAGCATTTTGATACCGATTTACATGAGGCAGTTACAAAGATACCTGCTACTGATAAAAAGAAAGAAGGAAAGGTAGTGGATGTAATACAGAAAGGTTATTATCTGAATGATAAGATAATAAGATATTCCAAAGTAGTAGTAGGAGAATAATAAAAGACAGGATGGGTAAAAGAGATTATTACGAAGTACTGGGTGTATCAAAGGATGCAACAAAAGAGGAGATAAAAAAAGCCTACCGCAAGCAGGCCCTCAAATATCACCCGGATAAGAATCCGGGTGACAAGGAGGCAGAGGACAAGTTTAAGGAGGCAGCTGAAGCTTACGAGGTATTGCGCGATGATACCAAGAAAGCCCGCTATGATAATTATGGCCATGCCGGCCTTGGCGGACAGAACGGCTTCGGGGGTGCAGGTATGAGTATGGATGATATCTTCTCCTCCTTCGGGGATATCTTTGGAGATGCTTTTGGTGGCTTTGGCGGTTTTGGCGGTTTTGGCGGCGGAAGAAGCCGCCAGAGGGTTAACAAAGGCTCTAACCTGAGGGTTAAAGTCAAACTCACTCTCAAGGATGTTCTTAACGGTGCCGAGAAAAAGATAAAGGTCAATAAGTATGTCAGCTGCTCAGCTTGCGGTGGCTCGGGGGCAGAGGACAGCAATAGCTATTCAAGCTGTGATACATGCCACGGCTCAGGCCAGGTTACCCGTGTAACAAACACCATTCTGGGGCAGATGCAGAGCACCTCAACATGCCCTACCTGTGGAGGGGAAGGCAAGATCATAACAAAGAAATGCAATACCTGCTATGGTGAAGGAATAGTAAAGGAACAGGAAGTAATAAAAATCAATATTCCCGCGGGTGTGGGAAAAGGTATGCAGATGACCGTAAACGGCAAGGGTAATGCAGCAAGGCGCGGTGGCGTGCCAGGCGACCTGCTGGTTATGATAGACGAAGAAGAGCACCCGGAACTGTACAGGGAAGGTAAAGACCTTATCCATAATCTTTATATCAGCGTGCCGGAAGCCATACTGGGTACCAATGTTGAGATTCCCACAGTTGAGAGCAAGGTGAAAATAAAGATTGAACCCGGGACACAGGCAGGCAAGATACTGAGACTGAGAGGCAAGGGACTGCCGGAGGTGAACGGCTATGGAAAAGGCGACCTGCTGGTAAATGTAAATGTATGGATACCTAAAAAGGTGACGGGTGAAGAGCAGAAAGTGATTGAAAAGATGATGGACTCCGAGTCATTCACCCCACAGCCGAGTAAGGACGACAGGGGTTTCTTTGAACGAATGAAATCCTATTTTGAATGATTTCACGGGATAAATCCAGTGCAAAACTGTACTGCTCAGTTAAAAATGACATTTACCATTGTTTTTTAATGGCTAATTAATATATATTTATATTTTCTTTGTTAAACAGTGTAAATCCGGATCAATGTCACTTTTACAGGCTGAAAATGTAGTTAAGCAGTACCGTAAGCACCTGGCTCTTGACAAGCTCAGTATGTCAGTGCCCAAACAATCCATCTACGGCTTGCTGGGCCCTAACGGGGCAGGCAAGACAACCCTGCTGAGGATAATAAACCAGATAACCGCGCCCGATAGCGGAACAGTTGAGCTTGACGGTCATAAAATATCCAGGGCCGATCTCCATTCTATAGGCTACCTGCCGGAAGAGAGGGGACTGTATAAAAAGATGAAGGTGGGTGAACAGGCCCTTTATCTTGCCCGCCTTAAAGGACTGAGCAAGCAGGAAGCCATGAATAAACTAAAAAGTTGGTTTACCAGGCTGGAGATAATAGACTGGTGGGATAAAAAAGTGGAGGAACTTTCCAAAGGTATGCAGCAGAAAGTGCAGTTTGTAACCACTGTACTGCATGAACCCAAGCTGTTAATATTCGACGAGCCGTTCAGCGGCTTTGACCCCATAAATACAAAGATACTGAAGAATGAGATACTTGAGCTTCGTGAAAAGGGAGCCACGGTAATATTCTCAACCCATAATATGGAATCTGTTGAAGAGCTGTGCGACCATATAACACTTATTGACAGGTCAAAGGGAATACTGGAAGGAGGCGTGAATAAGATACGTGAAGAATGGGCTGCCAATGAGTACGATATTATGTTCAGGGGCGAAGCGGAGATTAAGACCAACAGTCATTATGAGGTGCTGGACAGCCGGAAGGACAATAATAAAACATCTTTCCGCATAAAAACAGATGGTAAGCATGATACGAATGATATCATAAGGGATATGACGGCCAGGGGACAGGTAATATCCTTTAATCCGGCACTACCCTCCATGAACGAGATATTTATCAGAGTAGTTGAAGCAAATAAAAACAACTGATCAAACCATAGCAGTCATGTCAAACGTATCAACCATTATACAAAGAGAATACAGCACCAGGGTGAAAAAGAAATCATTTATTATAATGACCCTGCTGACCCCTCTGATATTTGTTGCCCTCTTTATAATTCCGGTTCTCATAATGGGTAACGAGGATAAGGAATTTAAGAAAATAGCTGTTGTGGAGGATGGCAGCATGCTTTTTAAAGACGTGCTGAAAGACAGGGATGACGCGGAATTTGAATACCTTGAAAATGCTGATATCAACAAGCTTAAAAGCAGCTTTGAAGAGGCAGGGTATTACGGGGTGCTGTATATATCACCTGTTGTGACAAATGTGCCGCAGGCAGTGCAGCTGATATCCAAAAAGCAGCCGTCCCTCGACCTGTTGCAGTATATTGAACGTAGCATGGAACAGTATATTGAAAACAAGAAACTGCTGGCCTATAATATTGAAAATATAGACAATATCCTTAAGAGTGTGCAGACCGACGTATCAGTGCAGACAATAAGGATTGATGATGCCGGTGAGACAAAAGAGACAAGCACGGGTATCTCAATGGTGCTGGCATACGTGGGTGCCTTCCTTATGTATATAATTGTACTGCTTTTTGGGGTACAGGTAATGAGGGGTGTCTTTGAAGAGAAGAATAACCGGATAGTGGAAGTTATTATCTCTTCGGTTAAACCCGTGGAACTGATGATGGGTAAGATAATAGGCATAGCCCTTGTCGGACTTACACAGTTCTCTGTCTGGATAATACTATCCTTTGGCATTTTAAGCGTTGTCCAGGCAACAGTGCTGCCTGACAATCCGCGTGAAGTGAGCAGCCAGATATCACAGAGCGTGATGAGCCAGGTGCAGTCATCACAGTCTGCTGCTGCAGCTGAACATACAATTGAGCTGTCCGAGCAGGAACAGGAATTCGCAAAGATATTCAGTAACCTGATGAATGTTAACTGGCCGCTTATACTGGTATCCTTCTTCTTTTATTTTATCTTCGGATACCTGCTGTATGCCTCCGTTTTTGCCGCTGTGGGATCAGCCGTTGACACCGACGCCGACACACAGCAGTTTATGTTCCCCATAATGCTGCCCATTATACTGGGACTGTTCGTGGCCATGGGAACAATGGAGAACCCTGAAAGCTCACTGTCTTTCTGGTTCTCAATGATACCTTTCACCTCGCCTATTGTGATGATGGCAAGGATACCCTTTGAAGTGCCGGTATGGGAAATAGTAGTTTCGGTGGCTGTGCTTATAGCTACCTTTATCTTCTTTGTTTACCTTGCTGCCAGGATATACCGCGTTGGCATACTTATGTACGGAAAAAAAGTGGGCTATAAGGAGATGTGGAAGTGGATCAGGTACCGGGGCTGATGCTTTCATGGCATGGTCACTGAAGGACTCCGGTAAACATATTTGAATAAGAAACAGGGATCAGATATGTATGATCCGGGAATATATAGCATCTTAATAATTTACATTCAATAATGGCAAAAGTACTGGTAATAGATGATGAAAAAGCAATAAGGAACACCCTGAAAGAGGTGCTTGAATATGAGAAGCACGAGGTGGATGTGGCCGAGGATGGACAGGGTGGACTGGAGCTTTTCGGAAAAAACAGCTATGATGTTATCCTCTGTGATATAAAGATGGACAGGATGGATGGCATTGAAGTGCTTGAAAAGATACAGGAGATAAGCGATGATATACCGGTAATAATGATATCCGGACATGGTAATATTGATACAGCCGTTGAATCAATAAAAAAAGGAGCCTTCGACTACCTTGAGAAACCGCTCGACCTTAACAGGCTGCTTATAACCATGAGAAATGCCATGGATAAATCAAACCTTATAACGCAGACACGGACACTGAAAAAACAGGTTAGCAAAAAATTTGAAATAGTTGGTGAATCGGATGCGATAATTAAAGTGAAAGAGATGATCGACAGGGTTGCTGCCACCGAGGCCCGGATTCTGATAACAGGTGCCAGTGGAACAGGCAAGGAACTGGTGGCTCACCAGATACATGAAAAAAGTCCCAGGTCAAAAAAACCTTTTGTTGAAGTAAACTGTGCAGCCATACCCTCCGAGCTGATAGAAAGTGAACTCTTCGGTCATGAGAAAGGATCCTTTACATCAGCTCATAAACAGAGGATAGGCAAATTCGAACAGGCACAGGGGGGGACAATCTTCCTGGATGAAATAGGAGATATGAGCCTTGCAGCACAGGCTAAAGTGCTGAGAGCCCTGCAGGAAAACAAAATATCACGTGTCGGCTCGGACAAAGACATCAAAGTTGATGTAAGGGTAATAGCTGCCACCAATAAAAATATAAGTAAAGAAATAGAAAATAACAGGTTCAGGGAAGACCTGTACCACCGCCTCAGTGTCATACTGATAAATGTTCCGAAGCTTAACGACAGGCTTGGAGATATCCCCCTGCTGACTGAACATTTCAACCACCTTATTTGTAATGAATACGGGGTAGGTCTTCGCACAATCGAAGAGAGTGCCATAAAGGAACTCAGCAAAATTGAATGGACCGGTAATATAAGGGAATTCAGGAATGTACTGGAACGCCTTATCATTCTTTGTCCGGATAAGATCACCGGCAAAGATGTGGTCTCATTTGCCCACCCTATTTCCGGTAATAAATAATACCCCGGATAATATTTATTACTTAACTTTTTTTAACAGGACCTGCACCTTGTTACCCGGGTATTTGGGTAATTTTGCAACTGATTTTCATAAAAACAGAAATGATAAAATATTTTTATATAATACCATTCCTTATCCTGACCACTATGGCTGCAGGCCAGGATATTAATACAGATAAGCACATTGAAAAAGAAACCGCAAGCACTAATCTCAGGGATGAAGCCCTGAATGTATTCCTGGATTGCCGTTGGTGCGACAGGGATTATATCAGGAAGAATATCCCCTTTGTCAATTATATCAATAACAAGGATGAGGCAGATGTGCATATACTTGTGCGCAGAAGGAGTACGGGCGGTGGCGGTGGTGAATATACACTGGATTTCCTGGGTCAGGGCATGTTCAGTGATATACAGGACCAGATGATGTTTTTCTCGCCGGTCAATGAGACATCCCATGAAACAAGGAGAGCCCGTACCAATATAATAGCTATGGGACTGATGAAGTTTGTTGCCCGCACACCACTGAGCAGCAATATTAAGATTATGTATGAAGATGATAATGGCAGCTCCACTGCCAACAGCAGCCTGCAGGGTAATATACAGGATGACCCCTGGGACAGCTGGATGTTCAGACTGCGTGGATCAGGCGAGTTCGAAAAAGATGAGAATTATGAGACCACAAGAGCCAGCTCATCAATCTCTGCAGACAGGGTCACACCCGGGCTGAAGATTGAGTTTGACCTGCGCTACTCATACAGGCAGACCCTCTACACAAGCACAGACAATAAATTTTTCCGAAAAAACTGGAGCACCCGCGGACTTGTGGTAAAGAGTCTGGGGCCTAAATGGTCTGCCGGCGGGAGGGCATCGCTTGAAAGTGACACATATAATAATTACCAGCTGGCCGCTGAGATCGGTCCGGCCATTGAATATAACTTTTTTCCATATGAAGAATCATCAAGCAGGCAGTTCAGGATACAATACGGTATAGGTGCCCAGTATAATGATTATAACGACACAACAACGTACTTCAAGACAAGTGAAACACTTCTGAAACATTACCTGAGCGGTTCACTGGGCTTTAACCAGCCCTGGGGATCAGGCTGGGTATCTCTTACATGGTCCAACTACCTGCATGATTTCAGTGAAAATAACCTTGGTTTTTTCTCCCGCATCAATTACAGGATATATAAAGGACTGTCTGTCAATCTACAGGCCAGGGCAAACCTTATTCATGACCAGCGCAACCTGTCCAAGGGTGATGCCACAGAACAGGAGGTGCTGACCCGTCAGATAGCCCTGAAAACCAATTATTCCTACTCATTTGAAGTGGGACTGAGCTTCTCTTTCGGATCAATATATAATAATGTGGTAAATCCACGCTTCGGCAATTAAGCTTTCGCTATCATCCGTATTTTTTAACTAAATTTGTTGCTCAGCAAGCAATTGAAAGACCATGAACCGAGTTTACGAGCTCACGAAGTAATTTTAACATTTTAAAATACACATACGAAAATGATTAAAATTCATCGGGAGTTCCTGAATGTGAAGAAATTTTTAGTTTCTTTATTTTCAGTAAACTAAAAATTTTAAACAGATGAAAATATGGATCGTATTGAATCTGACAGGCTGGGCAAGGTAAACATACCGGAGGAAGCCCTCTATGGCATCAACTCCCTCAGGGCAAAAGCGAATTTTCCCGGTGATATCCCTTTTCATAAAGAATGGTATATGGCTGCCGGACAGGTAAAGCAGGCCTGCTACCGCGCTTACAGGCGATTCTCAGAAGCTGCCGCCACAAAATACGGAGACAAGCCCCCCCTTAAGCTTATTCCTCCTTCCATTATCAATGCCCTGGAAGCTGCAGCCATAGAGGTTTCTGAAGGACTGTATTACAGCCATTTCATAGTACCGGCAATGCAGGGAGGCGCCGGTACCAGCATCAATATGAATATTAACGAGATCATTACCAACGCTGCACTTATTAATACGGGCAGGAATGCCGGTGAATATTCACTTATCCATCCCATAGAGCATGCCAATATATACCAGTCGACCAATGATGTAATACCCACGGCACTGACTGTAGCCTCCATGAAGCTGCTGGAGGAGCTGGAGGCTTCTATCAACCTGATGAGGCAATATATCGAAGAGCTCGAAAAGAAGTATCGCGACTACCTGCGTCCAGCTTACACACAGATGCAGGAAGCAGTGCCCTCATCCTTCGGCAGGTTATTCAGCGCCTATAATGATGCTCTGTCGCGCGACTGGTGGAGGGTGTCAAAATGCAAGGAGAGAATTAAGGTTATTAACCTGGGGGGTGGTGCAACGGGGACCGGACTGGCTATTCCGCGCTTCTTTATTATTGAGGTGGTACCTGAGCTGAGAAATATTGTTTCCCTGCCCCTGACACGCAGTGAGAATCTGGGTGATGCCACATCCAATCTCGATACCTGGGTTGAGATACATGCAATACTTAAGGCCCATGCCGTTAATCTAGAAAAGATAGCCTCAGACATAAGACTTCTGGCAGCCGATATAAGTAAAACAGGTATCATAAGTATACCTGAACGGCAGATGGGAAGTACAATAATGCCGGGTAAGGTAAACCCGGTAATACCCGAATATATCATTTCCACGGCACATAAGATATACTCCAATGATATGCTTGTAAGCAATCTCTGCGGACAGGGCTGTCTCGACCTCAACCCCTACCTTCCCCTGGTAGGCCACAGCCTCATCGAAAGCCTTAAACTGCTTATCAACGCCAACAAAAGCATGGCCACAAACCTTGTTAAGGGACTGAAAGTTGACGGCAAAGCTTCGTACGACACCCTGATGAAAAGTCCGGTGATAAGCACTGCCCTGAGTCCATATATAGGCTACAATAAGGCAGCTGATATAGCATTGTTTATGCAGGAGAATGATACTGACGTATTTGATGCCTGTCTGCAAACAGGATTTATGGATATAGAAAAGCTGAAAGAGGTACTGGAGGCCGGCAACCTGCTCAAACTTGGATTCTCACTTGATGATATAAGAGATGGTGAATGATAAGAGCTGACACTGCAGCAGAGACTTAAAACCACACTGTAATATATAAAAAGAGACAGCAAAGATCTAAAACAAGGATGTGATATATGAAGAAAGGACGTGAAAGCACAGCACATATAGGTATTTTCGGAAGAAGGAACAGCGGCAAAAGCAGCCTTATCAATGCCCTGGCAGGACAGGACATTGCCATCGTTTCGGAACAGGCAGGCACCACAACAGACCCGGTAAAAAAATCATTCGAGATAACAGGCTTCGGTCCCGTTATACTTATTGATACGGCAGGGATAGACGATACTGGTGACCTGGGCCGGAAAAGGGTGGAGCGTTCAATCAAAACAATGGATATCATTGACCTTGGAATACTGGTTCTGAATAATGAGCTGTGGGGCGAATTTGAGGAAATGATCATCAGCCGCTTTGAAAAAACCGACACCCCTTATATCGTTGTACAGACAAAATCAGACCTGTCCAGGCCCGCCACTGAATTCACAGCCCGGGTGATCAGGGCTTGCGGTAAAAAACCGCTTCCCTTCTCATCCGTCACGGGAGAAAACTATGAAAACCTTATCAGCCTGATCAAGGAAACAATACCCGATCATGCACTGCAAACACCAACCCTGCTGGGCGATATTATCAGCCAGGGGGATATGGTACTGCTTATCACACCCATTGACGTTGAGGCACCGGCAGGCAGGATCATACTACCGCAGGTGCAGGCCATTAGGGATATACTGGACAATGATGCCATTGCAATAGTCCTTAAGGAAAGAGAGATAGACAGCTTCCTTCAGAGATCAGCGCTTAAACCGGCTCTTGCCCTTACCGACTCACAGATATTTGTTAAAGCAGATGCTTCAGTACCGGCAGACATACCGCTTACAAGCTTCAGCATAGCCCTGGCCAGACTGAAAGGAGATTTCAATGCTTACCTCAGGGGCACACCCAAAATATCTGAGCTGGAAGACGGCGACAGGGTACTGCTGCTTGAGTCATGTACCCATCATGTTTCATGTGATGATATAGGAAGGGTTAAAATACCCAGGTGGATAAGCAGCTTCACCGGAAAAAAGATCCATTTTGATGTTGTATCCGGACTCGATTCCACACCACGGCCGGTGGAAGATTATGCCCTGCTTATACAATGTGGCGGATGCATGATCACGCGCAAGCAACTGCATAACAGGCTTAAACCGGCAATAGAAGCCGGCGTAGCCGTTACCAATTACGGAATGGCCATAGCCTGGGTGCAGGGCATATACGAAAGGGCCGTATCTCCATTTACCGGCGGGAGCCATAAAGGAACAGACTACCTCTGAACAAATATATAAGCACAAGACAACAGACCAGCTCTGAATAGCATGAACAATTGAAAAGATAACAATGCTAAAGCCATAGCATTAAACAAGTGCACAGCAGCTGAAGCCTCTAAAACCTGAAATAAATAAACGGCTGTATATCTGTTGACTGCACATTATAAAGCACAAGGGCCACCAGGTATACAAGAATTATTTTCACGGCCAGCGGAAGCCGGATAAACAGGCCGCGGTATGATTCCTTTACCTTCACCGGCAGGAAATGGAGGATATAGCCGCAAAGCATAATTATTATCACCTGGCTGTAGGAGGTAAAAACATCCACAAGGCTGCCCGGACTGAAAGATGTAAACACCTGCCTGAGCATCAGTCCTGCCGAATCGATACCCGGTGCCCTGAAGAATATCCAGCAGAAACTGACAAAATTAAAAGTGATAAGAACAGAAATAAACCTTTTTATCCTTCCCGGCTGACTGCAACGTGGAAATAACATCATCCACAGCTTGTTTACGACCAGTCCCGCCCCATGCAGTCCTCCCCATATTACAAACCTCCAGGCGGCACCATGCCAGAGTCCGCCCAGCAGCATGGTTATCATAATGTTTATATAGGTCCGGATACGTCCCTTCCTGTTACCTCCCATTGAGATATATAGGTAATCCTTTAGCCATCGCGACAGTGATATATGCCAGCGGCGCCAGAAGTCGGTGATATTATATGCTTTGTAGGGTGAGTTAAAGTTAAGCGGCAAGCGGTAACCCAGCATCAGGGCGATGCCAATGGCTATATCCGTATAACCCGAAAAATCACAGTATATCTGCAGGCCGTAACCATAGATGGCCATCAGGTTCTCCATGCCCGAATACATCAGTGGTGTTTCAAACACCCTGTCAACAAAATTAACGGATATAAGGTCGGAAATTATAATCTTCTTTATCAGTCCGCTCACCACCAGAAACAGTGCGTGTCCCCACTCCCTCATGGAAAGCCTGAACGGCGTATACAGCTGCGGTATGAATTCGGAGGCCCTGACAATAGGACCTGCTACCAGCTGCGGGAAGAAGGATACATAAAAACCAAAATCCAGTATATTGCGCACAGGCTCCGTCTTCCCCCGGTAAACATCCATGGTGTAACTTATGGTCTGGAAGGTGAAGAAAGAAATACCCACGGGTAAGACAATGCTTTCTATATTAAAACCGGTGCCCAGGTAAAAATTGGACAGGGCGGCTACCCAGTCAATAACTGGAAGATCAGTATTAAAGATATCATTTACTATACCTGTAAAGAAACCCGTATACTTAAAATAGGACAGCATGCCCAAGTTAACAAGCAAACTGAAAAAGACAAACAGTCGTTTTACAGACTTCCTCCTGGCCGAATAAATAAGGAGACCAGCCGCATAATCAGCCAGGGTGGATATGATCAGAAGGAAAAAGAAAATGCCGCCCGACTTATAATAAAAAAACAGGCTGAAAAGGAAGAGGTAGGTATTCCGTATCAGTGGTTTTTTATAGACCAGGCTGTATATCATAAGTCCGAAAAACAGCAGTATCCAGAATGAGCTGCCGGTAAACAGCAAGGGTCTGCCCTGATCGTAGGCAAGAATCTGTTTTGCCGGTAGGCCGGTGAGTTTATCAATCCGCCCTGTAAGCTTGGCTATGCAGGTATCAACATCAGCTGTATCACTCTGCGCGGCAGCCTTTACTGAAAGAGTGTCCCGGGAGCCTGTAGCACTCTGCTCTGTAAGCCTGCTGTCAGGAAAATCAGCGTGAACATTCTCTGCCTGCTGTCTGCCGGTACGGTGAATTTGCAGGTCGCGTACCATTAACCCAGCCAACTCCGCTCCCCCGGCATATGTCAGGTGGGTATAATCGCTCGCCGCCAGGGCGGGCTTACGCCGGCTCCACTCAAGAATTGAGTTCTCACCACCCATAGCCTGCCATGCATCCCAGAATAAGATACCGGCCCTCTCCGCCGCCCTCTTCTGTGCATCCCTTATCAGCGGAATATTCTTATATGATATTATCTTTTCACCATCCCTGTGGGCCATATCCGTAAGGCCTACCAGCATAATGGTTGCATCCGGACAAATATCCTGCAGCCTCTTTACCTGGCTGTACAGGCCGTTTTCATAATACTTATAGTCAGAGCTTATATTGAGGACCACGTTAAGCCCGTAATGAAGTATTATCATATCGGGTTGCAGCATACCATACAGTCTGGACAGGTTATCACGCGGCACCAGTGTGTACTCCAGACCGGCACTGCCCCTGCCGGGTATATTGTCAACAATAACACCACTGTCACTTTCCAGGCTCAGTCCGTATATATCCGGACTGCTCCTGCCGGCAAATTCAATTTTTATATAATCCGCAGCGCCAAGCGACACAGAATATTCACTTTCCTCACTTACCGGAAAAAGGCTGTCTTTGATGACCAGGCCCGCCCCTGTGCTGACATTTAGAATTAGTGTGTCATCAAGCCTGCCATAAAAAAGGCGGAGATTATTATATACAGATGACAGGGAGTCGGCAAAACGGGAAGGCTCAACGCTCAGCCATGCTGTCTGCTTACCCTCACTGCTATCCTGCGAAGCGGTGAACCTGCTTACCTTCATCATCGGACCAAGGCTGCGATGATCAATGTGCCCTTTGCGATAGGAGAGGTAATCATATTTCTCCCAGCCGGATGAGTTCTTAATATATGTTGTCCTGGTGTACGGGACCAGGGGTACGGGACTTAACAAACCGGGACCGCTGCCCCCTGCTGTCTTCCTCAGCTCCTGACGCAAGTGATCTGTTATGCGGTCTCCTTCAAGCTGTGAGTCGCCATAATACATTATCCTGCACCGGCCTGAGCTGCCCCGGAGAATATCGTCCAGACCTGATGATAAGCTTCCATCATCAGAAAAATCATAAAGGAATCCCCCCGGATCCCGGCCGGTGGCCTGACTGCTATCAGCTGCCGTGTCACCACCGGTACTGCTACCACCACCTGTTACCTGCCCGGATGTGTCACCACCGGTACTGCTACCACCACCTGTTACCTGCCCGGATGTGTCACCAC
>CAZGUR010000032.1:14139-18544 GCA_964529295.1 uncultured Rikenellaceae bacterium
CGGTCTCGGCTGCCGGAAGCAGACTGAAATCCTCACTGAGCTCCGGCCAGCTGACAGATATACCGGGTGCTATCCTGAGCGGTTCACTCATAAAGAATGAGGGTCCGAACAGAAGCACCATTAAGACCAGGAAAACAAGAAAGGTCTTGTAAGGACGCATAGTCTGGCTGTTATAAGCTCAGATAAGCTATATTAACTTCTTTTCTTTATCTTCAGTTTCTGTCCAACATGAATCGTACCTGAACGGCCAAGGCCGTTAAGGTTAAGAATATCCGTAGCGCTGACACCTGAATATTTATTGGCAATATCCCATACTGTATCACCATAACGTACAGTATGATAGACAAAGTCAGGATCAGCAGGCTCAGCGGCAGCCACAGTGCTTATAAGCGCAGGCTTTCCTATCCTCTTCTGCTTTTCCTGGAAGCTGAGGCTGTCAACAACGGAATAATATTCTTTTTCAGCCGGATCAACATACACTGCCAGCTGCTGGTTTATGCGTATAAGGTTCCGGTAAATATTATTCCAGTATCTCAGGTCAGACAGCCCCACATTATACCAGCTGGCTATATAACCCAGGTTATCTCCTTCCTTGACAGTATATACCAGTTTGGTTTTACCCCTGATATTCGGGGGTATGTATTTTGATTGCGTGGGACTGGCATTTTTCAGCTCGGGGTTAAAATAATGATCGGCCCTGTAGGCTGTTACCGAGTCCTGCATCGATATAAAATCGCCGATATTACTGAGCGGAAGAGTCAGTGACATAGCCCCGCTCCTGCCCGGTACTATCATAGCCCTGTACTGGGGGTTCAGAGCCCTTATTTCAGCAAGTGGTATGCCCATTACCTGGGATACCTGCTCAAGGTGTATATCCCGGGTTATCATCACTGTATCAGTTGCTGTGGGAAAGCTAAACTGAACAGGTTTTATATTATGCTCCCTGTAATAATTCATTGAATATGCAGCAGCGATATAACCCGGCAGGTAACCCCTTGTTTCGCGAGGAAGGCGGTAATATATCTGCCAGTAATCCTTCCTGTTACCCGACCTCCTGATGGCCTTGTTCACGTTGCCCGGTCCGCAGTTATAGGCGGCAAGAGCCAGGGCCCAGTCATTATATATCCCGTAAAGATCCTTAAGGTAGCGGGCGGCAGCGTGGGTCGACTTAACGGGATCCCTCCTTTCATCAATCACCGAGTTTATAGTGAGTCCGTAAGCCCTGCCCGTACTGTACATAAACTGCCATAGTCCTGTGGCTCCCATTTTCGATACGGCATTGGGATTAAGAGCAGACTCAATAACAGCCAGGTATTTGAGTTCGGCGGGGAGACCGTAATAATCGAAGATATCTTCTATCATAGGAAAGAATCGTTCCCTCATGCCCAGCATTATCTCAAATTTATCACGCTTCTTACCCGTATAAACATGTATATGATTTCTCACTATGCTGTTATAGGGAAGGTTAACCACCGAATGGATATTATGCAGGCGCTCCCGGTAGACCGAATCAGGGAATTCAACCACCGGCATGGCGCCGGTGCTGGTTGTATCCCTGTATGGCGACATCTTTTCCAGGAACCAGATATTTGTCAGGCTGTCAAGCTGCCTGGTAATAAATTCACTTTCATGTTTGACAATGATTGTATCATTTACTGCTGCGGCCGGCAGTCCGGAAAGAAAGATCAACGATAATATTATAACTGTCCTGCACATATCATTAAATGTTGTCCGCATATTTTTAAGCTTCTTACTCATATTTATAGGTCTTCTCCACATATTAAGGCCTCCTCAAATTTATAAGTTTCTTACTCATTAATAACTGGTCTCCGCATAAGCGATCGGTTAAAACGTCAGTTTCACTCCCACCCCCATAGTGTTGCCATATACGGTGTTCACCGGCACCGGGTTAACACTGACATTCAGGTTGGGACTTATATCATAGTCCGACATCACAGCATCAACATTGGCATCCAGTATGGACAGTATATACCAGAATCCCACACCTATATACGATAAATCCCTGTAGCGCCTGTAGTATGATACGGCATTGAGCATCTGGTCTTTGACCCATGTATGTGTCTGGGCGTTATAATTATCTGCTCCCAGCGCCGGATCTATCTCACCGGGATCAAAAGATGGTGTATACTCCTGGTAGTTCATTGTCTCAGGAACATCATCGGTAAGATCCTGGTAGGCCTCCATATAACCGTTAAAATTCTGTGAATTACGCATTATACTGTATCCCAGTGCCCCGAAGCCGGCATAGACAAGGGGTATCTTCCAGTACTTCCTGTTATAAACCTGTCCCAGACCAGGAAAGGCAGCAGCCATCATTGTAGCTTTTACAGGAGACAAAACCCTGGTATCTCCGGGTAATTTACCTTCCTGCCCCTGTAAGGCCAGGCTGTCACCTGCCCTTTCTTCTACCTGTGCCGTAGCACTAAGAGCCAGGAGAAAAAACAATATCAATATTTTAAATATTTTCAATGCAATCAATGCCTGTAGATATTATTACTGTTGTCAAACCAGGTTCCGGGGATCCTGCATACTCACAGCCCCACCCGTTGATGACCCCTTCCGTTATGACAATAAGGCAAAGATATATATTTTAGGTCTTAAGTTTGTCCAGCATCTCTAAAATCCGCTCCATTTGCTCGTTATTATCAAACTGTATAACGATCTTACCCCTTCCTTTTTCATTTATCCTGAACTGCACGTCCGATTTGAACACCTCGGACAGGTGTCCTGACAGGTCCCGGAAATCCTCATTCAGCTGTTTTCTCTTTTTGTTCTTATCCGGGTCCTTCAGTTTATTCATCTGCAGCTTACGTACCAGCTCTTCAGTGCGCCTGACAGACAGACCCTCATCTAATATGCGGTAATACACTTTTATCTGCTGCCCGGGATCTTCAATATTGATAAGTGTCCGTGCATGCCCCATTGTCAACTGCTTGTTTCTTATCCCCAGCTGTATCTCGGCCGGTAATTTAAGCAGGCGAAGGTAATTGGTGACGGTTGATCTCTGCTTGCCCACCCTCTCGCTCATCTTCTCCTGGGTAAGGTCGCACTCCTCTATCAGCCTGTGGTAGCTTATTGCTATCTCAATGGCATCGAGGTCTTCCCTCTGTATATTCTCCACCAGGGCCAGCTCCAGCATTGCCTGGTCGTCAGCTGTCCGCAAATAGGCCGGGACAGATGTCAGTCCGGCCAGTTTTGCTGCCTTAAGCCTCCTCTCACCTGCAATAAGCTGGTACTTCTTATCCCCTGTCTCCCTTACTGTCAGCGGCTGCACTATACCCAGCTTGCTTATTGAGGCTGCCAGCTCATCCAGTGCCTGCTTATCGAAACTGGTGCGCGGCTGGAAAGGATTAAGTTCTATATCATCAATATTAATCTGCAGATTGGCTTCAACCTTTTCCTCAAGTTTCTCACGTTCGGCATCGTCCATTAATGCACCCAGACCCCTGCCCAATGCTTTTTTCTTTGTCATTTTTTTTGATATAAAATTAAACCCCTTGTCTACTTATCGCTTTCACTGTCCAGTAAGACCTTATGCCTGTCTATCACTTCCTGTGCCAGGTGGAGGTAGTTAACTGCGCCACGCGACTCAGCATCATACAATAAGGCCGGCTGTCCGTAACTGGGAGCCTCACTCAGCTTTATATTACGCTGTATAATGGTTTCGAACACCATCTGCTGGAAATGCTTCCTTACCTCATCAACAACCTGGTTTGACAGTCTCAGCCTCGAGTCATACATTGTCAGCAGGAAACCCTCTATTACAAGTTCCCTGTTCAGGTTTTTCTGTATTATCTTAATGGTGTTAAGCAGCTTACCCAGTCCCTCCAGCGCAAAATACTCACACTGCACAGGTACAATAACCGAATCGGAGGCTGTCAGTGCATTGACCGTTAAGAGACCGAGCGAGGGAGAACAGTCGATAAGAATATAATCATAGTTGTCAGGCAGCTTCTTCAGAACCTCCTTCAGTATGCTTTCCCTTTTTTCTGTATTAAGCATCTCTATCTCTGCACCCACAAGATCAATATTTGATGGTATCAGCTGCAGATTATCAATACCGCATCCTATGATTGCATCAGAAGGATCAACATCATTGATGATACAGTCATATATTGTCTTATCCAGTTTACGGTTATCAACTCCAAGACCTGATGTGGAATTAGCCTGGGGATCAAAATCCACTACCAGCACCTTCATCTCCAGCGCTGCAAGACTGGCAGCCAGGTTAATAGCCGTTGTTGTTTTACCCACTCCACCCTTCTGATTCGCTAATGAGATAATCCTCGCCATATATATATTTGTTTAATTTATCCGGATTCTTTGATTGTTCCAAAAATAGTTATTATGACTGCCTCAGGCCTTTGAACAGAGATGTAATTGT
>CAZGUR010000033.1:0-765 GCA_964529295.1 uncultured Rikenellaceae bacterium
CCAGGATATGCTGAATATCAGCATTACCACAAATACCTTTAAGTATCTTTTCATCATCCCTGTTATCTCCTGAAGCCAGGCTTATAGCATGTGTCAGATCACCTTTGCTAAGTCCCTGCTCTTTCTGGCCGGCCCTCCGTTTTATAAGCGAAGCTGAACGGATAAGGAAAGTGCTCAGGGGCCTGAATATTTTCATGCATGTATCCAGGGGCAATGCCATAAACCGGCTGAAGCGTACATTGGCTTTTGCGGCATATACCCTGGGTATTACCTCTCCGAAAAGAATAAGTATTGAAGTGATAATGATGATCTCTGTTAATAACCCGCTTACCCGGTTTCCGGAAAAGATTAACAGCTGCTCATATATAAAGGCAGAAAGCAGCACAATAGTAATGTTAATAAAGGTATTGGCTATTATTATTGTGCTTATTAATTCTTCCGGCTTGCCAAGCAGCCTGACTATTGCCGCTGACCTTGAGCTCTTCTTTTTTGATAGCTCCCTTATATCGTCACGGTCAAGGGAAAAGAATGCTACTTCCGAGCCTGAGATCAATGCTGAGCACAGAAGCAGAAGCAGCAGTACCGTAATTTCAATGATAATCGGAGCGGTCAATGCAGTGGTTTGTAATAACAGTATTTTCTGAAAGGGGTCAATGGCTTCCAATTGACAAACATTTGATTAACACTAAAAAGGCAGATCATCAGTTTCATCACCCGTATCCCCCATGGCATCCCCTTCTTCTTTTCTGAAAGGATTGTTTTCTT
>CAZGUR010000033.1:775-18460 GCA_964529295.1 uncultured Rikenellaceae bacterium
TTTTCTTCCGTGGGCGAATTATCATCTGAAGCAGCTGACTGTCCCCCGGTGTCGCCATAAGATGAATCGCTGCCCTCAGGGTCTGATGACTTGTTGTCAGAGCGTCGCCCCAGCATCTGCATATTATCGGCAATAATCTCTGTAATATATCTTTTATTTCCGTCCCTGTCGTCATAAGAACGGGTGCGTATCTTGCCCTCAATAAAAAGCTGCGATCCTTTCTTTACAAATTTCTCGGTAACCTCCGCCAGGCCCCTCCACAGTACAACATTATGCCACTCGGTTGTGGTTATTTTTTCACCATCCCTGCTCCTGTAGGTCTCACTGGTAGCAAAGGGGAACCTTGCTACGGGTACATTAGTGTCTATATAGCGCACTTCAGGGTCCTTACCTACATTCCCTACTAAAATAACCTTGTTTACTGACATTCTTATTAATTTTTAAGATCCGGTTTCAAAATGTAAAGTTAGTAAAAATTAAGCTTGTGACAATCCACCAGCAGAAAATGCAATGTTTTTATTACCGCTAAAGGGCCCTGAAAAAAATATAAATAGCTATATTGTTTTCCTTCCCTGTGGCGACTGCAGGGAAGGAGTTAATTGATTAACACTAGTTCAATGAGTTATGAATATAAAAAAATGAAAAAATATGGTAAGACGTTTCATTTATATCAAATAAAATTTTACATTTGCAAAGTTATTCTGAAAAATTCGAAAACATATAAATTGTTGAATTAAAACTCATTAAAATGACTAAAGCAGACATCGTTAACGAAATTGCCAAAAAGACTGGTATTGAAAAGGTAACCGTACAAAGAACTGTTGAAGAGTTCATGGACTCTGTCAAGGACTCAATGGTTGACGGAAATAATGTTTATCTGAGAGGTTTTGGCAGTTTTATAGTGAAGAAAAGAGCTAAGAAAACAGCAAGGAATATATCCAAGAACACTACCATCATTATTCCAGAACACTTTATTCCGGCTTTTAAGCCTTCAAAGTCATTTATCAATAAGGTAAAGAACAATATTAAGTAGAAAATTTATGCCAAGCGGAAAAAAGAGAAAAAGACATAAGATGGCTACCCATAAGCGCAAAAAGCGCTTGAGGAAGAACAGGCACAAGAAGCGTAAATAAGTATTGCTGCCTGCAGCCGCTTCACGTATTATGCTAAACCTAAAGATTGTCTGATCTTTAGGTTTAGTATATTATAAATGATACAAACAATCAGTAAAATTTATTTTACTTTAATGTGGTAAGCAAGGATTTAATAATAGACTCCGGAACGAAAGAAGTATCCATTGCTTTACTTGAGGATAAACAGCTCGTTGAACTCAATAAGGAAAGGAAAGATATTAAATTCGCAGTAGGAGATATATACCTGGGCAAGGTTAAGAAGATTATGCCCGGACTAAATGCGGCCTTCGTAAATGTAGGGTATGAGCGTGATGCTTTCCTGCATTACCTTGATCTGGGTGCCCAGTTCAGATCATTGCATAAATATTATGAGATAGCCCTGAAAAGGAAAGGCAAAATGTTGCCTGTTCATAAATTTAAGAATGAGCCTGATATAAACAAGGACGGGAAAATATCAGATGTCCTGAAAAGCGGGCAAACCGTTATTGTGCAGGTGGCCAAGGAGCCTATCTCAACCAAGGGTCCCAGGCTGGGATCTGAGATATCAATCGCTGGAAGGAACCTTGTCTTACTGCCCTTTTCAGACAAGGTGTCCATCTCAACAAAGATAGAGAGTGCCGAAGAAAAGAATCGGCTTAAAGCTCTTATACAGAGTATAAAACCCAAAAATTACGGGGTGATAATCCGCACGGTGGCTGAAGGTAAGAAAGTAGCCACCCTTGATGCAGAGCTGCGTGAACTGGTTGAAAGATTTGAAAAGGCATTTTACGGTCTTAGAAAAGATATATCCAAGCCCACCCTCTTTATCAGGGAGCTGAATCTTACAAATGCAATCCTTCGTGATATACTCAATGTAAGCTTTACCAATATCACTGTTAATGATAATGTACTGGCAACGGACATAAGGCAGTATGTGAGGGAGATAGCCCCCGACAAGGAAAAGATAGTAAAGCTTTATAAAGGCAATAAGCCAATATTTGATTATTTTGGTGTTACCAAACAGATCAAGACTCTCTTTGGCAAGACCGTTTCATTCAAGCATGGCTCGTATCTTATCATCGAACATACGGAAGCTCTGCATGTAATAGATGTTAACAGCGGTAACCGCTCTAAAGCCGGCAGTGACCAGGAGACATCGGCCCTGCAGGTTAACATGGAAGCTGCCAGGGAGATTGCCCGCCAGCTCAGGCTGAGAGATATGGGAGGCATTATCGTTATTGATTTCATAGATATGCTGACAAATGAGCACAGGCAAAAGCTGTTCGACACTATGAGGGAGATAATGGCGGAGGACCGTACCAAACATAATATACTGCCGCTGAGTAAATACGGACTGATGCAGATAACCCGCCAGAGGGTAAGGCCGGAGATGGATATCAGCGTTGAAGAGAAATGTCCCGTATGTAACGGCACCGGAAAGACAGGACCCTCATACCTTTATATTGAAAAGATAGAAAGGGACCTTGAACTAATACTTGAAAAGGTTAAAACCAGGAGTTTTATTCTTAAAACCCATCCTTTTATTGCGGCTTACCTTACCAAAGGGTTTATACCCCTGTATAAAAAAATGGCAAAAAGGCATAAGTGCAAGCTTGAAGTAAGGGCAATTGAATCATTCCACTATATGGAATACAGGTTTGCTGATAAATTCGGGGATGAGATAGACCTGGGTTAATCAAATTACATAGTATTATGTCACCCCTTATCTGGTTTTATTTGTCTTACTGGTAAGTTGAGTCTGAACAATCAGTCCGGGGAAAATGTTAGATATTTATTAAAATTAATAAAGGATGATAAGAAAGATTTCATTACTGTCCGGTTTTTTATTTTTGAGTCTGGTTTCATTCTCACAGATCTATGATCCCGTGTCATGGACTTTTTCCTGGGAGAGGAATAAGGAAAATGAATATGAGCTTATTTTCACTGCCACAGTGGAAGAAGGCTCCCACCTTTACGGGATGGATATTCCCGCGGGCGGACCAATACCAACAAGCTTCAGTTTTACGGAATCCACTGATTATGAACTTGCAGGCGATGTACGTGCTGTAAATGAAGGAGAGATTGTCTTTGACCAGGCTTTTGAGATGGAGATAAAATATTACAGCGGGGAGGTTATCTTCAGGCAAACGCTTAGGTCAGAGCTTGATGGATTTATTGTTGAAGGCTATGTCAATTATATGGCATGTGATGATGAGAGGTGTTCACCACCGCAGGATGAGGAGTTTAGTATTAATATACGGAAGGATGGCTTGAGTGACGGAGCTGCCGGCACTGTCGGCGAAGCAGAAGCGGCAGAAGGAGAAACAGGAGTATCAGAAATTACCGGTGGCGAAACAGTCAGTGCTAAAGCTGTCGCAGGCAGCAGCACTGATAACAGGGGCCTGACCGGTCTGCTGCTTGTATCTTTCCTTCTGGGGATGGCGGCAATACTTACACCGTGTGTCTTCCCCATGATACCCATGACCGTCGCCTTTTTTTCACAGGGAACGGAAAACAGGGGTAAATCTTTTTTTAAGGCTTTGATTTTTGCATTGTCCATAGTGCTTATCTATTCATCACTGGGGGTGATAGTATCACTGACAAGTGCAGGGGCAGGCTTTGCCAACACCCTAAGTACTCACTGGATACCCAATATACTTTTCTTTACACTTTTTATTGTTTTTGCGGCCTCTTTTTTCGGGGCATACGAGATCATACTGCCCAATAAGTGGGTGAGCTCTGCTGACTCAAAGGTTGACGGTGGTGGGATGCTGGCAGCTTTTTTCCTGGGACTGACAACTGTGCTGGTTTCATTTGCCTGTACAGGGCCAATAGTTGGTGCCTTGCTGGTTGAAGCCGCTGCAGGTGATGTACTGCGCCCGACAGTGGGTATGTTTGGCTTCGGCCTGGGCTTTGCCCTGCCTTTCTTCCTCTTTGCCCTTTTCCCCTCGGTGATGAGCAAGATGCCAAAATCAGGAGGATGGCTTAATTCCGTTAAGGTAGTGCTGGGATTTATAATGCTGGCCTTCAGCATGAAATTCCTTTCGACAATAGATGCCGTGTACGGTCTTAATATATTGACCAGGGATGTATACCTTTCAATATGGATTGTGCTGTTCATCCTGCTTGGTTTGTACCTTATGGGTAAGATTAAATTTGCACATGACAGTGACCTTAAACATATAGGTATATTCCGTTTCCTTCTTATCATTGCCGTTTTCTCTTTTGCAGTGTATCTTGTACCCGGACTCTTCGGGGCGCCGCTGGAGGGTGTATCCGGACTCATCCCGTCAAAATCATCGGCCAGGTTTGATCTTACGGAAAACGGATCGCCGGCCTTGACCGGACATGCAGCCGAATACCGTACGGCGGGAGAGGGCCTGTGTGAAGAGCCGAAGTATGCAGGCAAGTTTGAATTGCCATACGGACTGAAGGGTTATTTTGACCTTGAGCAGGGACTGGCCTGTGCAAAGGAAAAGGATATGCCTGTATTTATTGACTTCAAAGGCCATGCCTGCAGTAACTGCAAAGAGATGGAGTCAAAGGTATGGTCAGACCCTGAAGTACTTAAAAGACTGGCCAATAACTTTGTTATTATAGCTTTGTATTGCGACGACCGTACACGCCTGCCGGAAGATGAATGGATCACCTCTTCTGTGGACGGCAAGGTTAAGAAGACAATAGGACAGGTAAATGCCAACCATGAGATACTTATGTTCGGCACCAATACCCAGCCTTTATATGCCATTACCGATCATAAGGGCAATCCACTCGTCGATCCCATGGGCCATAACCTGGATATAGATGAATATACAGAATGGCTGGATGCGGGGTATGCTGCCTATAAACGGTAGAACTGCCGGCTGAAGCAAGTGATCAGATTTACTTATAAATGATCCGCCTGCTGATGCAAGTGCTTCTGCCTGCTTATACCGGAGCTGCCGGCTGAAGCAGTTACTGCTATTTTAACTATATGGGAGTCGCTTTCTGAAATAAGTGCTTACATTTACTTATACCTGAGCCGGCGTATGGGTACGGCAATAAAGGTGATAACAAGGATGAATATCCCGAACACACTGATATACCTTGATATAAAGTCGCCATAGGAAGAATAGAAGCTTAGATCATTATTCAGTCTCAGGGAATACCTGAGCACTCCTTTTTCCCACCAGCCCGTCTGTTTAATAATATTCCCCCGGCTGTCAATAAAACATGAAATACCCGTATTGGCAGCCCTGGCAACAGCTCTCCTGTTTTCAATGGCCCTTATCCTGGCGAACATAAGGTGTTGCTTATACCCGGCAGTGTTTTTCCACCAGCCGTCATTGGTAATGATAGTAATGAAATTTGCACCATTCCTGGCATAGGCCGTAACAAAATCGCCGTAAACCGATTCATAGCATATAAGAGGTGCAGCCCTGCTCAGGCCATCTGGATGTATGAAAACAGTCCTTTCATCCTGTGAGCCGTATCCTGTCATTGTGCCCCCGAGATCCGGCACCAGCCTGTCATGTATGAAAGGAGGCAGTGTATTTATTTTTTTCTCAATGCCCGGCACCAGCTTTGATTTATGATAAAAATTCACCTCCTGTCCCGGGTTTACCTGCATAGCCGTATTATATATCTCATAATAGACATTACTGCTGTCAATCATGGCAGCAGCTCGCGGCCTTTCTTTGTCGCTGGCATGAAAGGAACGCATGGTGGTAAGGCCTGTGATTATGCTTAAGCTGTCATTATCTCCGGCCAGGGAGTCGATCATCAGGTAATACTTATTAATGAGTACATTTTCTTCGTAGAAAGGATCATCCACTGCTGTTTCGGGCAATACCAGCCAGTCAACGGAGCCGCTCATATTATTTCCGGCAAGGCGTAGCATGTCGCGCAGCTGCCTTTCAAAGCTTTGTCCGCTGAACTTTTCAGTATATGGATCAATATTAGGCTGGATGATAAGTACTCCGGCTTCAGTGCCACCATTACTGTAATTATAGTATTTGTAAAAGGAAAGGCCCGATGGAAGAATAAACAGTAAAAGAAAAAGTGTGATCAGCCTGTACATATACTGTCTTCTTTTATTAGCACGGAAAAGGATAAAGAAGATTACCATGTTACACAGCAGTATCCACAGGGTGCCCCCGGCAACACCGGTTATATCATACCATTGAATAAACATTATCTCATTACCCAGCACATTGCCAAGGTTAAGCCATGGAGTCAATATACTCAGTCTGCTGTTTATATGTTCAAGGATCAGCCAGAAGCTTAAGAGGCTGGTATATCCGAGGAAGGAAGATGATCTTTTATATATGATGTATGAAAGCCAGAATACGGAAGACATCAGGAAGGCATTTGCAGTAACAGCGTATATCAGTCCAGCCACAGATGCATTGCGCAGCCATAATAATGTCAGGAGGTTATAGATAATAAATCCAGGCAGCATCCTCAGGAACATCAGCCTGCCCGGCGCTTTTTCATTTATTGAATACTGAAAGATGTAGAGGTAGGGCACAAAGGCACACATCATTATGAGTCCGGTTGCTTCCTCATGCCATGCCAGTGCGCTTAGTAATCCGCCTGTTACTGAAACAAGCCATAATCTGTTCTTCATGCTGCTGCTTTTTTATCCTGGTGTCTTTCGCCTGATGGTTAGGTAGACACCGGCCAGGATGCAAATTACAGAAATAATCATAAACGGGGTAATAATCTCCCCGTCACCGTGTCCCCACAGGGTTGATATAACAGGTGCCAGGTAGGTTACAGTTACGGCATATACAGGTGATGTTCTCAGTATAAGTATGTTAAACAGGGCTACTGCAATACCTGATCCGAAAACTGAGAGTATGGCTATAAAGCCCAGGTTACGCAGCCAGTTCTCTGTTTCGAGTGCCGGCCCGAAATCACTGGCAAGCAGTGATATACCTGCAAGCGGCCCGATGATGAAGAATGCCAGGGCTGTTATGACTATGCCATTTATGTTTTTAATAAGGCTTACCTGGTTGGTGCTTATGCCATAGAAAAATGTAGCCAGCACAATAAACAGTCCGATGGGGTCAAAAGAGAAGGAACCCCTGTAAAGCATACCGGCTGCACCTGTCAGTCCTAAGAGGATACCGGCAACCTGGTTCCACTTTGCTTCTCTTCTGTACAGTATTATACCGGTAAGCAGGGTGAAAAGGGGAGTGAGAGCATTCAGCATGCCGGCAACCGAGCTTTCTATCTCTCTCTGGGCAAAAGGATAGAGAAAGGCCGGAAGAGCATTGCCAACAAACCCGATAATTATCAGGCTGACAATGTTATCTCTGCTTATTTTTCGCAGGTGAACAAGGGCAACAGGCAATAAGAAGATATAGCTGATAAATATCCTGAGTGAGGCTATCTGAAGCGAATCAAATGACCTCAGTCCTTTTTTCATAAGTATAAAAGAGCTGCCCCAGGTAAGTGACAGTAAAATAAGTATAGACCAGTTGATTAATTTATCCCTGAGCATAAGAAGACAAAAATAACACCAAATCTGTTGTTCACCATCATTTATATGACATTAGTGTAAAAAATATCCGCGTCTGCTCAAATAAATCAGCTATTATTGCTTTGTGAATCTTTTTTTCATAAATTTACCCTACAATCACCAAGCAGACCTTATTATGAAAAGGATACTTAGCCCTCTTGCCGCCTTATTCCTGTTCTTCAGCATGAATGCACAGGACCTTGATCAGCATGTAATCTCCTCAGCCGGTTCTTTTGATGTTGCCGGCGATAATTCCATTTCACTCAGCTGGACCCTGGGTGAGCTTGTTGTAACCACTGTTGAGTCGTCTGATGGCAGCCTTATACTTACACAGGGTTTTCAACAGTCAAAGCTTTTAATTGACGGTATAGAACTTAATCCTGAGCTGGGTGTAGAAGTGACTGTCTACCCGAACCCGGCACGTGATATAGTGAATATTAAATTCTCCGAAGAGCTTAAGGGGGAAACAATGATATATTTGTCAGGTCCGGATGGCAGGCTTATCCATAATGAAGCCTTAAAGCCGGGGGTGCTTATGCAGCAGATCTATATGGACAAGTACCCGTCCGGGACATATTTCCTGAGGATACAGAATGGTAATAAACTAAATGTTTATAAGATTATTAAGCTTTAAGCTTAATTGATGCTTTTACTGTCCAAAAAGCAGTTTTTCCATTCTTTTCATGGCTGCCCCGGCTTTTATGTCGGGGCTTTTTTCATCTGCCACCGCTAAGGGAGAATGAGAATTTTATACAGCAATGTAATCACGAAAGCTGTTTTTAAATAGCTTTATTTTTTCTTATCTGATAATCTTTTTCTCTAATTTTGACTTTCTCTAAATAAGAAAAAGGAGATATAAATCGACCATAAGCATGGCGATCTTATGGACGAAGCGAATATTTTTTTAATATATGCTTATTATACTAAATTGTAAACCTATGAAAAAACATATTTCATTACTGCTTCTCTTACTGGTATTTGCATTTTCATCATGCGGGGATGAGGAAACGAGACTGATCAATAAGGCAGATAAATTACATGACAAAATACTTACGGTTGATACTCATTGCGATACACCTATGAGGCTGATGCGTTCAGACTTTGATCTCGGAGTCAGAAATGAGGATGGTTGTGTTGATTTTCCCAGGATGGAAGAAGGGGGGCTTGATGCTGAATTTTTTGCTGTTTTTATTGGTCAGGGTCCGCGGAACGAGGAAGCTTATGAAGAGGTTTATAGCAGGACCATTGAAACTTTTAACAGGATCCATGAGAATGTGGAGAAGAATTCCGGGATGGCAGAGCTGGCATACAGCGTTAAGGATGCCTACCGCATTAAAAAGACGGGCAAGCGTATTGCTTTTATCGGTATTGAAAACGGGTATACACTGGGTGTGGATATTTCAAAGGTCAGAGAGTATTATGATCTGGGTGCCAGGTATATAACCCTTTCACATTCACGTAATAATGATATATGTGATTCATCCACCGATGATCGCGGGGCTGAGCACGGAGGCCTGTCAGCTTTTGGAGAAGAGGTGGTGAAAGAGATGAACAGTATCGGTATGATGGTGGATGTGTCTCATATTTCTGATGAAGCGTTTTATGATGTATTAGAGACATCCGCCGCCCCTGTTATTGCTTCTCATTCTTCATGCAGGGCCCTCTGTGAGAGTCCGCGTAACCTTGATGATGATATGCTGCTGGCATTAAAGGATAATGGTGGAGTTATTCAGATATGCATACTGAGCTCTTATCTCAAACAGCCCGAACCCAATCCCGTTCTTGATGAAAAGCTTGCTGAGATAAGGGAGAAATATAATGATTTTGAGGATCTTTCTGAGGAGGAATTCAACAGGGCACGGAACGAGTATTACGAGGTGCGGAATAAATACCGGAAGCTGGCCACGGTAGAGGATGCCGTTGACCATATTGATCATGTTGCACAACTAATAGGCATAGACTATGTTGGTATTGGCAGCGATTTTGACGGTGGCGGCGGTATAGCCGATGTAAGAGATGTTTCGCAGATGAAAAATATTACCATCGAACTGCTCAGGCGCGGCTATTCGCGTATTGAGATAGAGAAGATATGGGGCGGCAATACTATGCGTGTCCTGCGCGAGAATGAGAAGCTGGCGGAGCAGCAGGCAGAACAAAAGGCAGGGGTTTAATCCTGTTTCTCCTTTTTGTCCTTCACCCTTGAATATCTCATAAACCTGAGTATCCATGCAGGCAGGTGTTTCTCGGGATGCCTCTTGCTGATATCAATATACCATCCCAGCTTTTTGATCACCGGTATTTTTAATGTTTCAACAAATTCTATCAGTGTGCCGTCAGGATCTTCTATATAGGCAAAATGTCCGGCTGCTTCTCCCATGTCAAAACCTTTGGTGTTATGACTTGACTTGCTGTCGACGGTAAAGCCGAAGCCTTTCCTCAGACAGTGCTCCTTCAGTGCATCCATGCCCTTGATATCATAGCAGAGGTGTATAAAACCCGGATCGCCCCAGTAGCGGTCCTCGAAGATCTTGCTGGGACTGCGGCCCTCTACGCTTATAAGCTCAATAACACTGTCGCCGAACAGCCTGCTGAATGTGCCGCGGAAAGGTTTGCTCTGACTGAGCAGCACCCTCCTGAAAGTGTGGGCGCCGCCGGGCAGATTCTCAAAGTCGCTGAACCTCCCTGATTTATCATAAACCAGTTTATCATAGCCCAGGATATCCGAATATACTTTCAGGGATTGCTCCATATCTGTTACACCTATCACAGCCCCATAGGCGCCGCCGCTTACTTTTTTTTCATTAAGGAGCCAGTCTGATGCTTCAACACACTGGAATATATTATTATAGGGATCCCTGATAAAAAACGTGTTCCTCCCCAGGGGATCTCTCGACGGCTCGCCCAGCAATTCAGCCCCTATTTTCTTATAGTGTTTAAGTGCTTCATCGATATTTTTTACTTTCATCTTACAGGCAAAAATTCCAAGGTCACCTGCCAGTATCTCTTTTTTGGCTTCCTGAGGTTGTCTGCCCTTATACTGCCATATCTCAAAGCCGCCCCCGCTTTGCATATTCATGGCAAGCACGGCATGTCTCTTTCGTGGTTTGCCTCCTGTGTAGGGGAGCATCAGCCGGGCTTCAGCTTCCTCTTCGAAGATGGGTACATCCATCCCGAAAAATTTTCTGTACCATTGCCATGCTTCATGCAGGTTTTTCACTCCCACCCCCATTTGCTGTATGCCACTGATAATATAATTCTTCATTGCTCTGTCTTTTTATCTTATAAATAGAACTTACTGATGCCGGGAATGCTCATTCAGGTTTTATTCTTGCTGCAATATTAAAGAAAATTGACGGGAAAAACTTCCTGATATATAACATAATTAGCTCATTACCGCCAACAAGTATTTCTCTTTTGTTCCTGTTCAGTCCCTTAAGTATCATTTTTGCCGCTTTTTCCGGACTGATACCCCTGGCCTGTCCCCGGTCCATCTTACCATGTTCCTGACCTGTTGCGGTCAGTGCATTAAGTGATATCCTGGTTTTCACCCTGCCGGGTATTATTACCGAAGCTTTCACTCCCTTATTCCTGTTTTCCAGGTGCAGTGTTTCAAAGAAACCATGCAGCGCCTGCTTTGATGCTGAGTATGCAGAGCGCAGGGGAAACCCGAAGCGGCCTGATATGCTGCTTGTTGCCAGTATATGCCCTGAGCCCTGTTTTATCATATACGGGAGCACAGCTTTGCTCAGTGCTATAGTCCCGAAGTAATTAATATCCATTATTTTTTTATCAAGCCACAGGGGTGTTTCGGTTATCAGGGCTCTCTGGCTTACCCCTCCCAGGTTGATAAGCACATCAATACGGCCATGTATTTGGAGCTGGTCGGTAACTGCCTTTTCCACAGCCTCTGTATCGGCAAGGTCAAAAATAACAGTGCTCAGCAGTTTTTTGTTTTCACTGCACCTGCGCTTTACCTCATCCATCTCATCGGCTTTGTTTGATGATGCAATCACTGTTGCTTCACGCCTGAGAAGCTCATAAACAAGGGCTTCTCCTATGCCTGATGAGGCTCCCGTAACCCAGAATATCCTGTTCCTGTATATTTTCATGTTCCTTGCACATCTTTTATCCTGCTGATATCATCCAGCAGCCTGTGATACTCTTCCCGGAGCCACCCGTAATCACTGTTCTTACGGTTAATATATTTTCTGACCCTTATCCTTTCAAAAAGCTTCTGCCACATAAGGGTGTAATTCCAGGCAAATATACCGGAGGGTATTATCAGCAGTACGGCAATAAGCGCTATCCACCATGAGGGTATAAAGATAAATGCAATAAGGGCATAAACCGGCAGAAATAATATTCCCAGCACAAGTGATATGACATAGCGTATTGATCCGTGGAACATAATATCCTTAATATTTTTCAGTGGCAGCTTGGGTATGCGGTAAAACATATAGTTGAGTATCCATCCCGCAATAAACAGTGGTGATAATGCTGCCAGTCCTGCTACGGCCAGTATGTGCAGTAAAAAACTTGGTTTTCTGCGGTTAAGGTGGTAGTAGCCTGCATTAAGTTTCTCCGCCATTTTTTTTATTCTGAGACTGCGCTCGCATATATTCTCATATTGCTGAGGGTCTTTATCCTTTAATGACTCCATCAGGCTTATAAGCTTTTTATCCCTTCTTACCTTGGGTTCCTTTCTGTCAGTGCTGTATTTCCCGTTCACTATCTCCCTCAGTTCGTCCAGGGCTTCGTAGTCATCAACTGAATCAATATGAACCATATATTTTTTAAGCTCTGTTGACAGCCTTTCCTTAAAGCTGTTATATGCCGCCTGCGGATTCTCCTGGTATACTTCCCTGTATTCCGATACATCGATAGGCTTGCCGTATATGACTGTCAGTACCGACCTGAAGCGGTGGTAATCAGAAAAATCGAGACCTACAGGTATGATTTTCAATCCCATCTTAAAATCTTCCGCCTCTTCTGTCTGCAGGGCTATCCTGAAGATACCTTTCTTAAGCTGCCTCAGACGCCTGTAGCCGGCATGATTACCCTCCGGAAGTATAACAAGGTGCTTATTGCTTTTCAGCACGTCAATGGTCTTTTCGAAAATTTCACTGTTATGCCTGAGACTTTCAAATCCGTCCCTTATACGGTATACCGGCAGTATCTTAAGGAAGTAGAGAATTGAGGCAATAAATTTCTTTTTGAAGATATCGGCTCTTGCCAGGTATACCTGCTGGCTGCTTGTTGAGCATGCAATGGCAAGGGCATCCATCAGGGCATTCTGGTGATTTGGTGCTATGATCTTCGGGAAGTCGCCTTTCAGGTTTTCCTTTCCTATTATAATTATTTTCCTGTAATGAATATTGTTATGCCATAATTTTGCAATCATTTTAAGTATTGCATAACCGGCGGATGTTTTTTCGATGTTCCTTTTACCCATACCCCTGAGTTTATATATTGCCGCCTTCAGTTAAGGCCTGCAGGCGGGAAGGTTTTTACAAAAATATAAATACAAAATGGTTTCCTAAAATCCTTTCAGCTTATCCAGATCGCGCCTTTCTTTTTTTGTAGGTCGCCCCGATCCCCTGTACCTGTACCCGGTAGCTGTTTTCTGCTTTATATCCAGTTTAAGCTTTTCTTCATCAGGTGTAAGATCCTCAATATAATCACTGACCAGTTTTGCCGGCAGCCTGGATGCCGGCAGCTCTTTTACCCTGTAGGAGTAGAGTGCCGGGGGCTTCTTAAGCTGTATTACTTCATCCACCCTGACCGTCCTGGATGCTTTAACGGGTATATCGTTTATTACCACCCTTCCTTTCCTGCATGCTTCCCCTGCTGTATTCCTTGTTTTGAATAACCTTACCGCCCACAGGAATTTATCAATCCTCAGATCTTTCACTGTCTGTTTTATCATTGACTGACGCTTTTGCCTTCTTATTATATCTTGTCATTGTCAGTTCTATGCCTGTTGTACCAAATGACTTTATCATTTCAATGGCCAGGTCAAGCCTTTTGTCCAGTACTTTTTCTTCTTCTTCTGTCAGCTCACCCAGCACATAATCAACCTGTCTGCCCCTGGAGAAGTCGTTTCCGATACCAAAGCGCAGCCTTGCGTATTTGCCATGACCAATAATGGAGTTTATATGTGCCAGCCCCTTATGACCACCGTCGCCGCCCCCTGACCTCAGCCTCATTGATCCGAAGGGTATGGATATATCATCAACAACAATAAGCAGTTTGTCGCAGGGTATCTTTTCTTTTTTGAGCCAGTAATTAACGGCATTGCCGCTCCTGTTAACAAAGGTTGAAGGTTTAAGCAGTATAAATGTGCGCCCCCTGTATTTCAGGGAAGCGACTGAGCCGTAACGCCTGTCTGTAAAAACAATATTGGATGCCCGGGCCCAGGCATCCAGTATGGTAAATCCTATATTATGGCGTGTATTTTTATACTCCTCACCAATATTACCCAATCCTGTAATCAGATACTTCAAGGTATGGGGATTTTGAGGTTAATAATCCTGCTAGTTGCTGTCGCTCCCGGCCTTCTCCTCTTTGGCTTCTGCGCTTTCTTCTCCTCCTTCGCCTTCTCCTGCTCCTTCGCCTTCTCCTTCTTCTCCTTCTGCTGTCTCTTCTTCTTCAACATCCTCGGGTATCTCCATTCCCTTCATAGCAAGGCGTGATGAGATAACTGCAACAACCATAGCCCTTGGCGGGTCAAGTATTTCAATGCCGTCATAGCTCAGCTCTTCAACCTGTATTGTCTGTCCTATGTCCAGATCACTGATATCTATATCAAGCTTGTCGGGCAGCACATCGGCCAGTCCCCTGATTGTGAGTCTTCTTCTTTTAAGCCTCAGTTTTCCACCTGCTTTCAGGCCTACTGAATCGCCTGTAAGGTTAACAGGTACGATAATGGTAACGGGCCTGTCATCGAATACTTCGATAAAATCAATATGTATAATCTTATCAGTTACGGGATGGAATTGTATATCCTTCAGTACAGCCTTACGCTTTTCCCCGTTAATATTGATAGTGACAATATATACATTGGGTGTGTATACCAGTTCCAGGAAACTGTTTTCCTCTGCGTAAAAATGCAATATTTCTTCACCACCATACATTACGCATGGCACATTCCCTTCTTTCCTGATTCTTTTTGTTTCGCTTTTTCCGGTTTGTTTCCTTGGCTGGGCACTAATTTCGAGAGTTCTCATCTGTCTTCTTTTGTTGTGTTACTCAAGATCATAGTCTCATGATCTCCCATCACACGTTTGACAATAGTTTAAGTAAAATTTTGGCCTGCAAATATAGGATAATTACTCTTAAAAAACAAAGCCCGTACTGATTGACTCGTTATGGTATACAGAATCTATTGTTTCGGCAAATAGCTTGGCCACTGAAAGTACTTCTATTTTCGGTGATTCCTTGACATTGGGTATTGAATCTGTTACAACAAGCTTTTCTATGGGTGATTTTTCTATTCTCTCATAGGCCGGGCCTGACAGCACAGGATGAGTTGCAAAGGCATGTATGCTGGTGGCACCATTATCCTTAATAATCTGTGATGCAAGTGTCAGGGTGCCTGCGGTATCGACCATATCGTCAATTATGATAACATTCCTGTCTTTTACCTCTCCGATAATTGATATTTCCTCAACCACATTGGGTTTTTTTCTAAGCTTATAGCTGAGCACCATCTCTGACTGCAGGTGACGGGAGTAAGCATTTGCTCTCTTTGAACCTCCCATGTCAGGTGCCGATATAGTCAGGTTATCCAGGTTCATCTCCTTTATATAATTGGCAAAGAGGAAGGAAGCATAGAGGTGGTCTACCGGTACACTGAAGAAACCCTGTATCTGGTCGGCATGAAGGTCCAGTGTCATAACCCTGTCAACGCCTGCTGACTCCAGCAGGTCTGCAACAAGTTTAGCGCCTATTGATACCCTGGGCCTGTCTTTCCTGTCCTGGCGGGCAAGCCCGAAATAGGGTATTACGGCAATAACCTTATAGGCGGAAGCCCTTTTTGCCGCATCAATCATCAGGAGCAGCTCCATAAGGTTATCGGCAGGAGGGAAGGTCGATTGTATGATGAATACGGAGCAGCCTCTCACCGATTCATCTATGCGTGGCTGGAACTCGCCGTCGCTGAACTCTGTAACACTGCTTTCACCAAGCCTTACACCCAGATGCCCGGCAATATTTTCAGCAATGTAGCGTGAAGCACGGCAGGAGAATATCTTCAAGGGAGACTTTCCGTTCATTTTTAAGGATTTCGGTTTTAGTAAAAGGTATTATGATATCTGCAAAACTACAAAATTCGTGATAACCTCAGGGCTGCTTTTTAAAAAAAGTTAATGTTTCTTCAATATATGCGAGTATGTCTTCGCGGCCTTCCTTTGTAATGCTTGAGCTGATGAATGTGGGAGGCAGGCTTTCCCAGTTCTCCAGCATGCGTTTATCATGTTTGTCAATATTGCCCTTAAGCCTGTTGCTGCTTATCTTATCCGATTTGGTGAACACCCTGGCAAAGGGTATGCCGTTGAGCCCGAGGAACTCCATAAAGTCATAATCTGCCTTAAGGGGTTCATGCCGTGAGTCTATAAGAACGAAGAGAGAGACCAGGTTATCCCTTTTTTTTATATACCCGGCAGTGAACTCAGACCACTGCTTACGGTTTGTCTTTGAGGTTTTGGCATAACCGTAACCCGGCAGGTCGGCAAGGTACCAGTTGTCATTGATAATAAAATGATTGATGGTCTGTGTCTTACCGGGTGTGGAGGATATTTTTGCCAGCTTTTTTCTGGCGGTAAGTATATTCAGCAGTGTTGACTTGCCAACATTTGAACGTCCGATAAAGGCATATTCCGGCCTGTCAGGCGGCGGACAGTCCTTAAGCCCGATGCTGCTTTTTATGAATACGGCCGATTGTATATGCATTTTCTGTTATTTTATCCCGGCAAGGAAGCGCTTTTCATCAATTATATACCTTGTATGTTTACCCTCACCTATGATGTCAGTACCGTGGTATACCCTTACTTCAAAGCTAAGCCTGTTACCCTCCCTTGTGGACAGCCTGCTTGTACACCTTAGCTGCTCTCCAACAGGCACTGCCTTGATATGTTTTATATCCAGGGACATGCCCACAGTGCCGTATCCTTTATCAAGCTGTGGCTGTATGAGTTCCATTGATGTTTTTTCCATGAAGGCCACCATGGCCGGGGTTGAGTATACATCGAGAAGTCCCGAGCCGTAAACCCTTGCAGTATCTTTTTCCCTTACTCTTGTTGTCAGCTCAAACTCCTGTCCGGCTATAATTGAATCGTTCATTCATTTAAAGTGTTATAATAAGATAAACCATGCTCAGTTTATCAGTAAAAATCATTTTATGGCAGTTCAATTCTTTTAATTATCAGCTTCTTATTATGAAACCGCGTCATGTAAACAGCTATAATATCCACATAGCCCTTGCCTTTCTGACTGTCAGGTTTCAGCTGGGCAAAGCCCATGCCTGATGAAGTTGTGATATCGCTGCAGTTGTCAGGATCGAAAGTGCCGTCCTCATTCAGGGATCCCTGGTAGAACCTTACATCAGTTGACTCATTGCTGAGCATGGTGAATATTTTTATTACACCCTGTTCTGTTTTTGTCATATCCCTTATGGTATGCTCTATATCCGGGTAGTTATCCACTTCCCTGCCATCCGGAAGGTATTCTTTGAGTCCGGGTGTCCTCAGACCGTCCTTATATGGTATTGTGGCCTGCACCCTACCTGTTTTGTAATACTTTGTCTGCACCCCGTGTAGTTTATCGTTCCTGTACGGCGAGGCACGGTAAACCCTGCCTGCAGGATAATACCATTTTGCTGTGTCTTCCTTAACGCCGTTCTCATACCATATGGTTCTTTTCAGTCTGCCATCGTCATAATAATTACGGCATATGCCATGTCTTATGCCATCTTTAAAGGTGACTTCCTTAACCAACTGCCCTTCATTATAGTAATTTTTAACCTGGATTCCGGTATCCTTATCACCCTTCTCCCTGCCACTCTCTTCTTTC
>CAZGUR010000034.1:0-18112 GCA_964529295.1 uncultured Rikenellaceae bacterium
ATCATTCTTCAGGTCGCGCTGAAGTACACCCTTGACTGTTCCTGCAGTGCCCACCGGCATAAAAACAGGGGTATGTATTTTTCCGTGATCAGTATGGAGAATGCCCGTCCGCGCCGACGAATCAGGATTATTCTTTTTTATCTCAAACACCTGGTTCTTTATTTTTTTAACAGCACAAAGGTAGTGCTTAGATACTGTCTTTGAAAATCCGTACTAAAAAATGCGTATAATATGCAATTCTCTTTGAGGTAAGAGCTAAACTTATTAATATTGCCCGGCAAATACAATGCAGATGTTTGAGCTTCAGATAACCTCAGCGGGGTACATATTATTGATCTTATTTGCAGTGAGCCTCACTGTGCAGCTGTTTTATTATTTCTTCTTTTATATCCGCACCGGTACCGGCAGGAAAAAAAGAAAGGAAAGGAAGGCTGAACCCGTATCTGTTGTTATCTGTGCCCGCAATGAATCAGAAAACCTCAAATCCTTCCTGCCCTCTGTCCTAGAACAGGATTACCACGATTTTGAGGTCATAGTCGTTAATGACTGCTCGGACGATGACAGCGAAGATGTACTGGAACGGTTCACAAAGGAATACAAGAACCTGAAGGTAACCACCATACATAAGGAATCGAGCCTGCAGCACAGCAAAAAGATGGCCCTTTTTTTAGGTATAAAGGCCGCATGCAACGACCTGCTGCTGCTTACCGATGCCGACTGCCAGCCAGTGAGCAGCAAGTGGATATCAGTATTTGCCTCTTCTTTTACAAAAAAAACAGGTTTTGTACTGGGCTACGGGGCTTACCTCAGGAAGAAAGGCCTGCTTAATAAATATATCAGGTATGATACCATGTTCATAGGAATGCAATACCTGGGTATGGCCCTTGCAGGTATTCCCTATATGGGTGTGGGCAGGAATCTGGCCTACAGGAAATCATTATTCATGGATAACAAGGGTTTCGGGCCTCATCTCAACCTGCAGTCGGGTGATGACGACCTATTTGTCAACCAGCTGGCCAACAGGGAGAACACCCGTGTAAACCTCTCACCAGGCTCAATAACAAGATCAATACCCTCAGCAACATGGAGACAGTTCTTCAAACAGAAGACAAGACATATGTCCACTGCCTCACATTACAAGCCTTTAACAAAATTCCTGCTTATTGCCGAGCCTCTGTCAAGGGTGATATTCTATGCCTCTTTTGTTATCCTGATGCTGACAACAGGCCTTTACCTGCCTCTTGGCATAGCTGCCGGCACAGTTATCCTGGCTAAACTGATAACCTTCATCCTGGTGCAGCGCACTTTGAACGAAAAGGATTTATTGCTATTTTCGCTTTTGTTCGATATTTTTTCTCCGGTAATTAATATTGTCTTCCTTATAAGCGTTGCACTTAAAAGACATCAGTATTACGAATGGAAATAAGACCTGAACTATCTGAAAAAGCTAAACAGGACCTGAGGCTGGTAAAGCTGGCCGTTGAAGGTAGTGAAAAAGCTTTTGCCGATCTGATGGACAGATACAGGGATTCCATCTATTATATGTTGCTTAAGATGGTCAATAATCCCTCCGATGCCGATGACCTTACAATTGAAGCATTCGGAAAAGCCTTTAAAAACATACACCTGTACACTCCCAATTATGCCTTCAGCACCTGGCTGTTCAGGATAGCAACCAATAACTGTATTGACTTTATCAGGAAGAAGAAGTCCGGGCCCACAGCTATTGAGCAGAAGCAGGACGAACAGGATGATCCGGCCTCAAATCTTCAGTCGGATACACCCGGACCGGAAGAAGAGATGATGCAAAAGCAGAAGATAATGCATCTAAGCAACGTTGTCAGCCAGCTAAAACCCAAATACAGGAAGCTTATTGAGCTCAGGTATTATAAGGAATATTCATATGAAGAGATAGCCAGTGAGCTCAAGCTGCCCCTTGGCACCGTAAAGGCACAGATATTCAGAGCCAAGGAGCTGCTTTTCAATATTATGAGCAAAACAAAGAATATATAGTGAACGATCCTGTTTCAAAATATTTCAGCACACTCCCCCCTTCACAGCAGGATAAGCTTAAACGGCTGGAAGCATTGTACAAAGAATGGAATACCAGGGTTAACCTGGTGTCACGCAAAGACATGGATAATTTTGTCCTGCACCATATTATACACTCACTGTCCATATACAAACTTATAAGTTTTATGCCCGGAACAAGGATACTTGATGCAGGAACCGGGGGCGGACTGCCAGGCATACCAATGGCCATAGTTTTTCCCGGATGCTCATTCACCCTGGCCGATTCGGTCAGAAAAAAGATCAATATCGTTAATGAAATAAAGCAGGAACTGAAGCTTGATAATATAGAAGCGCGGTGGACCAGGGTTGAAGATATGCAGGAGAGTTACGATTTTGTTATCAGCAGGGCCGTCACGGCCTTTCCTGAACTGCTCATGTGGACGGGTAAACTCATACGCCGGCAGTCATTCAATGAGCTTCCAAACGGTATAATAGCACTTAAGGGCGGCGACCTGAGCAGTGAGCTTGCCGGTTTCAGGAACCACAGGATATGGAAGCTGGAAGAATATTTCGATGAAGAATACTTCAGGGAAAAAAAGATAGTGTACCTGCCTGTCTGATCCTCTGTTTTCACCCGGTCCTCTCCGCCCGGGGAGTGTTTTTTTTGTATTTTAGCAGGTGAATAACTTTTTGTTTTTAAAATAATATTATTACTTTTGCAGCTCAAATAAAGATAAAGGAAACTTAAGCAAGTCATAACAAGATGAAAAGAACATTTCAGCCTTCAAGAAGAAAGAGATCGAACAAGCACGGTTTCAGGGAAAGGATGTCAACGGTCAACGGGCAGAAAGTACTGGCAAGGCGCCGTACAAAAGGAAGGAAAAAACTTAGCGTCTCAGACGAGCCAAAACATAAAGGATAATTAAAAACCTTTCACCTTACAGAAAGGAAGTGCTCCGTACATTACGGGGCACTTTTTTTATGTCCGGGTGATACACCGAAAAAAGTCAGCCTTTATTTCTAACTTTGCAGTCTCATCTTTTTAAATACGATATGACAGAATATATGCCGGCAGACCTGAGGTCTGTATATAACAGGGTAATAAATAACAAAAGGATAAGCCCCGATGACGGACTGACCCTTTTTAAATCAAATAATATCGGCTTCCTGGGCCATATGGCTGATATGATAAGAAGGAAGAAGAACGGAAACAGGGCCTTTTTTAACCGTAACTTCCATATTGAGCCTACCAATATATGCATACATAACTGCAGGTTCTGTTCCTATAAGAAACCTGCCGGCAGTCCCCTTGCCTGGAACCACAGTCCCGAAGAGATACTTAACATAGTAAAGAGCTTTGATGAGAAACCTGTAACAGAGGTGCATATTGTTGGCGGGGTGCACCCCGAACACGATATTGACTATTACTGCAGGATAATGGATATGATACGTGAGCACAGGCCTGATCTGCATATCAAAGCATTCTCAGCCATAGAGCTGGATTATATAATTCAGAAGTCAGGACTTGAACTCAGGGAGGGCCTGCTAAAACTGAAAGAGCACGGACTGGGATCAATACCCGGTGGAGGTGCCGAGATATTTGATGAGAAAATAAGAGAAGTTATATGTAAGGATAAATCTTCATCAGACAGATGGCTGGAAATCCATGAGGAGGCACATAAAGCAGGCATACCTTCAAACGCTACCATACTCTACGGTCATATGGAAACATACGAACACAGGATAGACCATATGGAAAGGCTGCGTATACTGCAGGACAACACCGGAGGTTTTAATTCATTTATCCCCCTTAAGTTCAAAAAGGAAAATAATGATATGTCCGGCTACGGCGAAGTCAATATCATTGAGGATATGAAGAACTATGCGGTATCACGCATATACCTCGATAATTTCCCTCATATAAAAGCCTACTGGCCGGCCCTGGGAAAAGAATCCACTCAGCTGGCACTGTCTTTCGGTGTAGATGATGTTGATGGCACCATTGACGATACCACAAAGATATATTCAATGGCCGGCGCCGAGGACCGTAACCCGGCCATGACCACAGAAAATATTTGCAAGCTGATAAGGGAAGCCGGCTATCAGCCCGTTGAAAGGGATACACTCTATAATACGGTCAGGCAGTGGTGAAAGTTTACAGAACTACAGCAAAGCTCAATATTTATCATCCGGCTGTAAAGACTATAATATTGTAAGGAAACGAAAAAGGGGACAGTGCTTAAATTTATCTTTTGCAGTCCGTCTGTTACCTTACATAATCATATAATTTTATCTTTGTCCATACGTTATTATTCTAATAAAGCGGTATTATGAGCCTGAAAAAATTCCTTCTCAGTAGGGACTTCCTTAAAAACGCAGGACTGGCAATTGCCATTGCCCTGGCAATAATTCTGTTAACACTCTTGTGGTTAAGTGTATACACAAGGCACGGGCAATCAAGACCGGTGCCCGATCTTTATGGCTTAACGATTGATGAAGCGGAAAAGGTTGTTGAGGAGAATAAGATGAGATTTCATGTTAACGATTCCGTCTATACCAATATCGTTCCCCGGGGCTGCATACTGGAACAGAACCCCGTGGCAGGATTCAGGGTAAAAAAGAACAGGCGGATAATGGTAACCATCAATGCCTTCAATCCCGAAATGGTTGAGATGCCCGACCTGCTTGAGCTTTCCAAAAGGCAGGCGCTGGCGCTGATAGAGAGTTCCGGGCTGGAGATAGGCAAGCTGAACTATAAACCCGACCTTTCTGTTGACTATGTACTTGAGCAGATCTACCACGGCAAGCCTGTTGAGTCGGGCGACTCAATACAGAAGGGATCGGTGATAGACCTGGTGCTGGGCAAGGGACTAAGCAACAGGCGGACAGCTATACCTGAACTGACAGGGCTGGGTATTGAAGAGGCACGCGACAGGATACTGGCCGCATCACTTAATATAGGCACCTTCACATATGATAACACTGTCAATACCGCACAGGATACAGCCAATGCATTTGTTTTTAAACAGAACCCGGCCTATGCTGAAGAAGCCACACTGCAACTGGGCTCATCGGTATATGTATGGTTTACAACAGACTCCATGAGGCTGCCGGTTGACTCATTAAAGATAAAAACCGATTCCCTGTTTATAATGGACATAAACTAAAAAACTGAGCAAGACCTGATGACTGCCAAACGAGCATACCTTATGATCGTATCACTCACCGCCCTGGCAATAAGCGCTTCCAGCCAGGAGGTGGTCACCGGTTTGCAAAAAAGTATTCAAATATATAACAGGCAGAACAGCAGGGATATGACAAAATCATTATCAGAACCCGATACCCTCAGCCTTCCGTTCTTCGAGGATTTCATTCCTGTTGATATATGGCCTTCCGTGATGCGCTGGACAGATAATGATGTGTATATAAACAATACTTACCCTGTCAACCCGGTGAGCCAGGGTGTTGCCACCTTTGATGCCATTGACAATAACGGCCTTCTGTATGATGAAGCAGGCTCTTTCAGTTTTGAAGCCGACCACCTGACATCAGCACCCATTGATCTTGCCCTTGACCCTTCGGACGATGTCTTCCTCAGCTTTTTCTACCAGCCGCAGGGCATAGCTGATGCCCCGGAGCAGCGCGACAGCCTGGTACTGCAGTTCTATTCCGCCATAAATGAGCAATGGCAGTATGTATGGAAAGCAGAAGGAAGGGATCTGCATAATTTCAAACCCGTAATAATAAAGATAGACGATCCAGATTACCTCTACAAAGGATTCAGGTTCAGGTTTATCAACTATGCAAGCATAAGCACCTCCATCGCCGATCCTGCTATGGCCGGCAATTCGGACCACTGGCATATTGACTATGTTTATCTCAACAGGAACCGCTCAGCAGCAGACACCATACCCGCGGATGTAGCCTTCACCTCACCCATGCGGTCAACACTTAACACCTACGAATCAATGCCCTGGTCCCAGTTCAGGAATGTGTTCCTTTCCGAGATGGGATCATTTATAAATATCAACTACAGGAATAATGACGGGATAACAAGGAACGTCACAAGGACCTTCGAGATAAAAGATATGTATGAAGATGAGGTGGTGCATACTTTCTCGGCAGGAGCCACTAATATAGAGCCCGGGCAATGGATAAGCTATAATGCCAACCTTATCTACACCTTCAACTCCGCACAGGATGACTCGGCCCTGTTCAGGATAAAGTCAGTACTCATTACAGATGAATTCGACCGTAAAACGAATGATACAATCGAATACCTGCAGCTGTTCAGCGACTTCTTCGCTTATGACGACGGCTCGGCCGAGAGCGGATACGGCATAAACGGGCAGGGAGCTTCAAATGCAATGGTGGCAGTGAGGTTCCGGTCTTTTGAGCCCGACACGCTGAGGGCTGTGAGGATGGCTTTTAACGATAGTTACCAGTCCGCAAACAGGCGTTATTTTAATATAGCTGTATGGGCTGATGATAACGGTATGCCCGGTGAGCTGCTGTATGAGCAGGAAGAGATAATAGATCCAGGTCAGACCATTAACGGCTTTACTGAATATATACTGAATGACCCGCTGCCCATCGACGACTGGTTTCATATCGGGTGGACACAACAATCGGAAACATTCCTGAACGTGAGCCTTGACCTTAACACCCCGACGGAAGGGAGGAGATATTACTATATCAACGGTATATGGAATGAGTCGGAAGCACCGGGCAGCCTTATGATCAGGCCTGTGACCGGTGAGGCAATAACACCGTCCGGCATTGATGATACCGGAATCAGCGATACAGGTAATATCCGTATATGGCCTAATCCTGTGAAGGATATAATCAATATAGACATGAGCGCCTTTAACACTGTCCGCGAGCCTGAGATAACCATATACAGCAGCGATGGCAGAAAGATAATGACCACCGGACGGACAGACCGGATTAATATTTCCTCACTTCCTCAGGGCATATATATTATTGTCGTTAAAACAGGCAGCCATATCCTGGGATATAATAAATTCATCCGACTATAAACCCTATGGATAAAGACCTGAACCATACCGATAACAGCGAGCTGTATGAACATTACCGCATTGAAGCCGATGCCGGGCAGAAAGCTCTCAGGATAGACCGCTTCCTTACCGACCGTTTAAACAACACCTCGCGCACACGTATACAGAACGCTGCACTGGCAGGTAATATAGTGGTGAACGACATCGCCGTAAAGCCTAACTACAAGGTTAAGCCCGGTGATATTATACAGGTACTTCTGCCCCATCCCCCAAGGGACCTGGAGATGCTGCCCGAAGACCTGCCCGTTAATATAGTGTATGAAGATGACTCCATACTGGTTGTCAATAAAGAGGCAGGCATGGTTGTACATCCCGGTTTCGGCAATTATACAGGCACACTGGTAAATGCCCTTCTTCACCACCTAAGGGATGTACCCCTCTTTAAAACGGGAGAGGTACGGCCCGGACTGGTACACCGCATAGACAAGAACACATCGGGCTTGCTGGTCATTGCCAAGACAGAGTATGCCCTCAACTACCTGGCCAGGCAGTTTTATGATCACAGCAGTGGCAGGAAGTACACAGCCGTTGTATGGGGTAACCCGGGAGAAAGCGGGACTGTCAGCGGTCATATAGGCAGGAACCCGAAAAACCGCAGGCTGATGCATGTCTTTCCTGACGGAAGCGAAGGCAGGCATGCCGTCACCCACTACCGCCTCCTGGAAGACCTTTCATATGTCTCGGTTATTGAATGTGAGCTGGAGACAGGCCGCACTCACCAGATAAGGGCGCATATGAGCTATATCAAACACCCCCTGTTCAATGATCCTGAATATGGAGGGGACAAAATACTGAGAGGCACCACCTTCACAAAATACCAGCAGTTTATCAGAAACTGCTTCAGCATCATGCCGCGCCAGGCCCTGCATGCCCGTTACCTGTCTTTCCTTCACCCCGAAACGGGTCAGACCATGGAGTTCGAGACAGGGCTGCCGGATGATATGAACAGCCTTATCGAGAAATGGCGCAATTACACCACGGGAAGCAGGAACGGCTGAGTATTACTTTCCCTTCTGACTAAGCTTGAGTAACATTATTTAGTATATTTGAGCATCAATCAAATATTTGTCTTTATATGAAAACCATAGCCATAGTAAGCGGTGGTAACTCATCCGAATACGGCATCTCTTTAAAGAGTGCAGCTGCAGTGGACAGGGCCCTTGCCGGCCGTTACAACACTTATATTATAATGATCAGGGGAACCGAATGGTACTGGGAAGACCCCTCGGGTAAGGTATATAAGGTAGATAAGAATAATTTTACCATTAAGCTCCATGAAAGGGTGGTAAGGTTTGACGCTGCCTTCATTGCCATCCATGGCACCCCGGGTGAGAACGGCCTTCTCCAGGGTTACTTCGGTATGATGGGACTGCCCTATACCGGCTGTAACACCTATACCTCGGCTCTCACCTTTAACAAGAATGCCTGCAAGTCCTTCCTCCGTGATCATAATGTTAAGATGGCCCGATCAGTGATTATAGGCAAGGACAGTATTCCTGATCCGGGTACCCTGGCCGACACTATAGGATTGCCCATGTTTATCAAGCCCAATGAAAGCGGATCGAGCTTCGGGGTAAGCAAGGTAAGCAAGACAGCTGAGATTATGCCGGCCATAAAGCTGGCCCTGACTGAGAGTCCCGAGGTTCTCGCAGAAGAATTTATGGATGGAACGGAAGTGGCCTGCGGGCTTATAAGGACATCTGGGGAGACCATAGTGCTGCCACTGACGGAGATAGTGAGCAAGAATGCATTTTTTGATTATGAAGCAAAATATGATCCCTCCAAAGCAGATGAGATAACACCGGCACGCCTGCCGGACAATATAACGGCAGCCGTACAGAAGGCCGGGGCTGACATATCAGCATACCTTGGATGCAGGGGTCTTGTAAGGCTCGATTTCATTATAGTGAATGATGAGCCCATGTTCATAGAGGTCAATACCATACCGGGTATTACCGAAGAGAGCATAGTACCCAAGCAGATGGATGCCTATGGTATCCGTCCGGGCAACCTCTACTCAATGCTTATTGAGGATGCTGTTAAAGACGGGTCAGTAATACCTGACTAGTCTTCCACCTCCAGCTCCACATCATCAAAACGGTAGGCATCTATAGGCTCGCAGGTACATACAAGGTTCCTGTCGCCATAACCGTTATCCACCCTTCCAACAGCCATCCAGAATTTGTTCTCTGAGAGTCCGGGTACCGGATAAGCAGCTTTCTCCCTGCTGTAATTATGGTTCCAGTCGTCTGCAACAACCATGGCGGCCGTATGCGGCGCATTATGCAGCACATTGTCCTCCTTGTCTGCCTTTCCTTCTTTTATCTCCTGTATCTCATTCCATATTGATTTCATAGCCTCAACGAACCTGTCAAGTTCGTATAAGGGCTCGCTCTCCGTGGGTTCAACCATCAGGGTGCCATGTACGGGGAACGATAAGGTGGGAGCATGAAAACCATAATCCATCAGCCTCTTGGCTATATCCTCCTCAGATATACCGGCCTCACCCTTGAATTTCCTGCAGTCAAGTATCATCTCATGTCCCACGCGTCCTTTTTTGCCCTTATAAAGCACATCATAATGATCCTTAAGGGCGGATGCCAGGTAGTTGGCATTCAGTATAGCCATCTTCGTCGCCATTTCCAGTCCGGCCGTGCCAAGCATAAAGATATAGGAATGAGAAATTGTAAGTATCAGTGCTGATCCGAAAGGAGCGGCAGCAACCGCTGTAGTTCCATTGCTGCCTCCCGTCTTTATAACGGGATGCGAAGGAAGAAACTCGGCCAGGTGTTCAGCAACACATATGGGACCCATTCCCGGTCCTCCACCGCCGTGCGGTATGGCAAAGGTCTTGTGCAGGTTAAGGTGCACCACGTCGGAGCCTATAATGGCTGCATCAGAGATACCAACCATGGCATTCATATTAGCTCCGTCCATATAAACCTGTCCGCCGTTATCATGGATAATATCCGTCATCTCCTTAATTGCCACTTCAAAGACACCGTGTGTTGAAGGATATGTTATCATGAAAGCAGACAGCTTATCCTTGTTCTCCTCTGCCTTTTTCCTCAGGTCATCAACATCAACATTACCGTTTTCATCACATTCCACAACCACCACCTTCATGCCGGCCATCACACCGCTGGCGGGATTCGTTCCATGGGCAGACGAAGGGATAAGGACTATATTACGGTGACCATCACCCCTGCTTATATGATACTGGCGTATCACCATCAGGCCTGTATATTCACCTGCCGCACCTGAATTAGGCTGGAACGATACCGCTTTAAAGCCGGTTATCTTCTGCAGTGCATCACCCAGCTCATCCATTATCTGGTAATAACCCTTTGCCTGGTCCCTGGGAACAAAAGGATGGATATTGCCATATTCAGGCCAGCTGAGAGGAAACATCGATGTGGCCGCATTAAGCTTCATTGTACATGAGCCCAGGGGTATCATGCTGTATGCCAAAGATATATCCCTGCCTTCAAGAAGCTTAATATACCTCATCATATCTGTCTCGCTATGATAGCGGTTAAAGGCCTCCTGCTGCATAAACCCGGTCTTTCTCCTGTACTTCTCACTTATACATATGCAGTCACATAACTCCTTAACTTTCTCAGCCTTCTTACCGGCTGCTTCTGCAAATATGCCTGCCAGTATGTTTATCTCTTCCACAGTGGTTATCTCATCCAGGCTTAACATCACTTTACCTTCATAGAAAAAGTTAAGGTTAACCTCCCTCTTAAGTGCTTCTACTTCCAGCTCTTCTGCTTTAACACCTTTTGGAAGCCTTATATCCAGAGTATCAAAAAATTCACTGTTGGCTATCTCATAGCCCATCTTTTCCAGAGTCTGCTTCAATGTGCAGGTGCTCTGGTGTATATGTGAGGCTATCCTCTTCAGCCCTTCCGGTCCGTGATACTGAGCGTAAAAGCCGCTCATATTGGCCAGCAGTGCCTGTGCAGTACATATATTCGATGTGGCCCTCTCCCTCTTTATATGCTGCTCCCTGGTCTGCAGGGCCATCCTCAGCGCCGGCCGGCCGTTTGAGTCTTTGGATACCCCTATTATCCTACCCGGCATATTCCTTTTCAGCTCTTCGCGTGCTGCAAAAAATCCAGCATGCGGTCCCCCGTACCCCATGGGCAGGCCAAAACGCTGATTGGAGCCAAAGACAATATCTGCACCCCAGTCTCCGGGAGGGGTAAGCAGGGCCAGGCTCATCAGGTCAGCACCTACAGCCACAAGACCGCCGGCGTCATGTACCTTTTCAACAAACCCTTTATAATCCCGTATATCACCGTCAGCGGCAGGGTATTGCAGTATGGCACCAAAGAATGAATCATCCATCTCCTGTTCCGCATAGTCGCCCATAATAAGCTCTATACCCAGCGGCTCAGCCCTGGTAAGAATAACATCCAGTGTCTGGGGAAAGATATTCTCATCAACAAAAAGCTTATTGGCACCGGCTTTGACAGCTGCCCTTGACCGGGCATTATGCATCATTATCATTGCCTCCGAGCCTGCTGTGGCTTCATCGAGCAATGAAGAGTTGGCCATCTCCACGCCGGTTAATTCACTTACCATGGTCTGGTAATTAAGCAGGGCTTCCAGTCTGCCCTGTGATATCTCGGCCTGGTAGGGAGTGTAAGAGGTGTACCAGCCCGGATTCTCCAGGACATTCCTTATTATAACTGATAGTGCTGCGGTACCGTAATAACCCATTCCGATAAAAGACCTGTACTGCTTATTCATTTTCCCTGTCTCCCGTATATGGCTAAGGTACTCAAACTCACTCATAGGTTCAGGCAGGTCAAGTGGTTTTCCGGTAATAATTGAAGGAGGTACTGTTTCCTTTATTAAACTATCAACTGAATCGGTCCCCACTGTTTTCAGCATGCCGGGTATATCCTCGTCTCTCGGACCAATATGCCTGTTAACAAATTTATCAAATGCCATATCTTTTGTATTTAGTAGTATTATTAATATTTATTTCAATAGTTTTTCAGATAAGCTTTAAAACCTTAAAGATAATATTTATCTCTTATGTTAAAAACGGATTGCTCTTTCTTTCAGTGTCGATGGTTGTGGCCGGACCATGACCAGGATACACCACGGTATCGCCAGGCAGCGACAGCAGTTTCTCTCCGATACTGCTTAACAGGGTTCCGTGATCCCCTCCCGGCAGATCTGTCCGGCCAATACCACCCGCAAACAGGGTGTCGCCGCTGAAAACACATTTCTCTTCCTTCCAGTAATAGGCTATACTGCCGGCTGTATGTCCGGGTACAAAAAGACACTCTAATTTAATACCACCCACCGTTAATAGCTTTCCGCCTGAAATATATCCACCCACGCCGGGTGGCTCCGGCATGCTCAGCCCGAACATCTCCGCATGCAGGGGAGCAGAGGTAAGGTTGGGACCTTCTTCCCTGGCTGCAAGTGTACTTAGCCCGTATTCCTTCAGCATAAAGTGATTACCGAATATATGGTCGAGATGCAGATGGGTATTGAGCAGTTTCAGGGGCCTGAGATTATTGCCGTCGATATAAGCTTTCAGCTGATCAAACTCCTTCTCATCATAGCAGCCGCAGTCTATTATCACACTGTCACCCTTATCATCAGAGAGTATATATGTATTTACCTCTATTGGTGAAAAAACCATCTTCTTTATCTTCATATCTTTCCTTTTTGGCGTCTTTTCTGTTTGAGTTTGTTCTGTCCGGGTCTGTTCTCTGCCGGCCTGTTCTATTTGGAGTCTATTGTTCCCTTAAGCATTGGCACAAAAACAAAAAGCCCATGGCTTGTCTCTTTATATTCACCATTCTCATTTTTGTATATACGCGTCATCACCTGGCTCTTAGCCCCTCCCACGGGAGCCACCAGGCGTCCCCCCGGCTTAAGCTGCTCCAGGAGAGCCTCCGGTATCTCATTTGTAGCTGCCGTTATCAGTATAGCGTCATAGGGTCCATATTGAGGCTTACCCTTGTGGCCGTCGCCATAGAAAAAATGTATATCATAACCCAGGCTTGTCAGTATTTTCTGTGCCCTGTTATACAGTTCCTTATATCTCTCAATGGTATAAACCCTGGCTCCCATCTCAGCCAGTATGGCGGCCTGGTAGCCCGAGCCTGTACCTACCTCAAGCACCTTATTGCGTTTTTGTATATTCAGCAGCTCGGTCTGAAAAGCCACGGTATAGGGCTGTGATATCGTCTGCCCGCTGGATATGGGGAAAGCCTTATCCTGGTATGCATGGTGCAGAAAAACATTGTCCATAAAGGCATGCCGCGGTACCCTGTTCATTGCTTCCAGTACATCTTCGTCCTTTATACCCTTGGTCTTGAGACTGTCAACCAGCTTCTGCCTTTTACCCTTTGCCAGGAATGAATCCTTCTCTGATATCATATTATTATAGTTAATATCCAACAAAAATAATAAAAGAAGCCATTCTGCCATAAGGATGAGGCAGGCTGCTGATAAAAAGACGTTCCCGCCTAAGCAAGCGTCAGGATGCTTATAAAAATCCGGCCTTGCGGAAGCAAGAAGCAGGCTGCTGATAAAAAGCCGTTTTCACCCAAGCAATAGGCAGGCCGCTTTATAATTTGAAATTAATTACTTTGTTCAATAATATTTATGATATTTGATAGTTTTTATTTTACAAGCATGCCCTGTCCCTAATGAAAAAACAGACTCTCAGGATAATATATATAATATCTGATCTTATCACCTCGGCACTGGCCTGGTCTGCCTTCTTCTTTTTCAGGAAGATAGTCATAGAAAAAAAACTTTTTGGACCTGAGCTGCCGGTGACACCCGATAACAGGTTTTATATAGGTCTTGCCACTATACCAGTCTTCTGGTTTCTACTTCACTATATCTCCGGTTTTTATACACACCCTCAGCGAAAATCACGCTTAACAGACCTCGGTCAGACATTCACCATCACCCTGCTGGGCAGTGTCACACTCTTTTTCGCCCTTATACTGGATGATGTGATAAGCCGCTACACAAACTACTACCTTTCTTTTGCCGCACTGTTCTCCCTGCAGTTTATCCTGAGCTATATACCCCGTTTCATAATAACAAGCTCAACGGTGCACAGGGTGCACAGGGGTGTACTGGGTTTCAACACAATAATAATAGGATGCAACGGGCGGGCTACAGATATCTATAAAAAGATAATAAACCAGAGGAAGTCAACAGGTAACAGGTTCGTGGGATATGTCACCGTAAGCGAGCCCTCCGCTTGCGAGCTTAACAGTTACCTGCCGCTATTGGGAAGGCTCGAAGAGCTTAACAGCATTGTTAAGAACACAGGGGCCGAGGAAGTGATTATAGCCATTGAACCTGGTGAGAATAATATTATCGGGCGCATACTGAACATACTCAATAACCATAACATCATAATAAAAGCCATACCTGGAATGCATGATATACTGCTTGGCCGTATCAGTACCAGCGCCATCTTCGGTACACCCCTGATCCTTCTTAACCCGGACCCCATGCCTGCCTGGCAAAGGAATATCAAACAATTATCAGATTATATTCTTTCCCTGTCCGCTTTCATTATACTGCTGCCCCTCTCCGCTGTGCTGGCGGTGATGATCAGGCTGTCCGGCAGAGGTCCGCTTATATATAAACAGGAAAGGATAGGACAGCACGGCAAACCATTTATGCTTTATAAATTCAGATCCATGCACGCCGATGCGGAAAAGGACGGCCCCATGCTGTCCTCTCACGACGATCCCCGCATAACACGTATCGGCAAGTTCATGCGCAGGCACCGTCTCGACGAGATACCCAACTTTATCAATGTGCTGAAAGGCGAGATGTCAATTGTGGGTCCACGGCCCGAGAGGTCCTGCTACCTTGAAAAGATAATAGCTGAAGCACCGCGCTATAAGCTGCTGTTCAGGATAAAGCCGGGCATAACTTCATGGGGACAGGTTAAGTTTGGCTATGCCTCAGATACAGACGGGATGATTGAGAGACTGGATTACGACCTTATATACCTTGATAATATGTCATTATACGTAGACCTCAAGATCATTATTTACACCAGCATTATCGTTTTCAGGGGGAGTGGTATCTGAGTGCCACTTCTTCTGCCCGGTGGTAAGTGGCCGGACTACCGGGCCTGAGTATGCTCTCGTACAGTATTATCTCACTGACTTGCTGCGGAGGCAGTTTATGGCCGCCCGGCTCAGACAACAATTCTGACAGTCTTTCCCTGTTCTCTATGCGCTTCATCCTGCCCAGCGTAAGATGTGGACTGAATGGTTTCTCCTCATCCAGCAGGCCCGCCTCTATAAGCCTGTGGCATAGTGCTGACCTCATCTCACAAAGGATATCCCCGGCCTCAATCCCCAGCCAAAGTACCCGGGGCCGCCTCAGGTCCCGGAACAGTCCCGCACCGGTAAATTCTACGGAGAAAGGCTCAAAACCGCAGGCTGTCTCCCTCAGCACCTTCACGGCTTCCTCCTGCTGCCGCTTATCAATATCGCCCAGGAAAGCAAGCGTGAGGTGCATGCCGGAGGGCTTGACCCACCTTATCTTTTCACCTGCCAGTGATGATCGGTATGACGCAATAAGGTCAGCCAGGGCTTTGTTATTTTTTATCTCAATGGCTATAAACATCCTTTTCATAAGTCAAAATTATAAACATTAAAACCTCCACACATCACACTGTACCCATTCCCTGAACACATTTCTGCTAATATGAGTAAGGATCATCATCAAGGACCTGTGACAGCCTGTCTGCCAGTATATCAGCATCTTCAACACTGAAAGGCATGGGCGGCCGTATTTTAAGGACGTTATTATACGGACCGTCTGTCCCTATAAGTATTTTCATATCCCTCAACCGCTCCTTGATATACGATGCCTCCTCCCCTGCAGGCTCCAGTGTATGCCTGTCCCTCACCAGCTCAATACCCAGAAACAATCCCGATCCGCGTATATCACCCACCAGCGGATATTTTTCCTTCAGGGGCTGCAGCAGCTGCATCAGGTAAGAGCCTGTTTCAGCGGCATGCTGCATATAATTATCGCGTAAAACAATCTCCAGCACCTTTCGGCCTGCTGCCGCCGATACGGTATTTCCTCCAAAGGTGCTGAAAAACTCCATGCCGTTATTGAATGCTGCTGCTACCTCAGACGTAGTGATAACTGCTGCCAGGGGGTGACCGTTACCTATGGGCTTTCCCAGCACCACTATATCGGGTGTGACCCCCTGGTCCATATAAGCATAAAAGGACGTCCCCATGCGCCCGTAGCCTGTCTGCACCTCATCGGCTATACATACAGCCCCGTGCTTATGCATATATTCATACACCTGCCGGAGGTAGCCGGTAGGGAAGATTATCTGTCCACCCACGCTGGGGCATGTCTCGGCTATAAAAGCAGCGGGCGGCCTCCCTTCCCCTGCCAGCCTGTCTGCTATCTGACCCACACAGCCGGCATACCTTATCCCGGCAGCGCTGTCGCCGTACTTATACCTGCCCCTGTAACCATCGGGAACCGCTGCGGTATGCACCCATGGGGGTGCTCCCCTGCCACCCGGACCCTCATGCTTATAGGGTGATATGTCAATAAGCGTACTGGTATTGCCGTGATATGCTCCTTCGAGTACAATGACATCCTTCTTGCCCGTGTAGCTATGTGCCAGTCGAAGCGCCAGCTCATTGGCCTCGCTTGCCGAATTGAGAAAAAAACATTTCTCCAGGGGTTTCTGGAAAGTACCCAGCAGCATCTCTGCATACTCATTAAGCCGGTCGCCCAGGTACCTTGTATTGGTATTGAGCCTCTTCATCTGCCTGTACACCGCTTCAGCCACTTCAGGGTGTGAATGGCCTATATGAGGAACATTGTTATAGGCATCAAGATATTTCTGTCCCTCCTCATCAAAAAGGAACTGCTTCCATCCCCTTACTATTTTCAGCGGCTTTTTATAACTGAGTCCCAGGTTATCTGCAAAATATTTCCTGCGTTTCAGATATGTCTCTTCCCTGCTCATATCCTTTTCCGGGAAGCAGGCTTCCGGTATATTAAGCAGGATATTGGGATGGGGCGACAGCTGCTGCCAGGCCTCTCTCTCCCATGGCTTACATACACCCGGAAATGCATTGCCGTAGCCCATCATATCTGTCATTATCTGGAAATGCAGGTGCGGGCTCCAGCCCCCGTTCTCATCCGGACTGCCCACCCTGGCAAAAACTTCACCTTTCTGTATCCGCAACCCTTCCCTCAATCCGGCGAAGGAGCTTGCGGCCAGGTGACCGTACAGGGTATAAAACTCACCCTCCGCGGTATCATGACACAGAATTACCATATGGCCGTAATCAAGCTTGCCATCATTATACTCAAACAGGTGCACCGTTCCGTCAAGCGGTGCATGCAGATCATTCCCGGCCTGGACAAACAGGTCAATACCCAGGTGTACCGTCCTGTCCTGCCCGTAAGTAAACTGCCTGTCCTGAAAGACAGGCGATGAATATAAGACTCTCGCTTCGGCAAAACGGCCTATCCCTATGCTTTTGCCTCTATTCCTTAACCCGGAATCAATCCTTGACCCCAGCTCAGCGGCTGAGTTCATCTCTTCCTCTCCCTCCACCATATCACTGCCCACACCCAGGTCCAGTACCAGGCAGTTTTCCTCGGCCGGCCTTTCACCCAGCACAGGGAATGCTTCCTTTCCTGCTTTTTCTATTGCCCCTGTCAGTGCTTTGATGGCAGGGGCAGCATCCCTGCCACATGCCTTCCTGAATACCGTTTCAGCAAACAGGGGATGGATTTTTTCAAGAGCAGGAATAATATTCCTTATAGGCTCCTGGCTTATTGCCAGGTAGCTGTCACCGGGCCTCTCCTTCTGCTGTCCCGCAGCCATACATATGCTCAGGCAGAGTCTCATTTTGGCCAGTATAAAGATCAACCCTATCTCCCTGTCTTCAAGTCTGAACGACTTATCATAGGCTTTCAGCATCCGGGAGGCAGCCCGCAGCGGATCATCCTTGCCA
>CAZGUR010000035.1:0-18020 GCA_964529295.1 uncultured Rikenellaceae bacterium
GTGTAGCTCAGTTGGTAGAGCACTGGTCTCCAAAACCAGGTGTCGGGAGTTCGAGCCTCTCCTCCCGTGCAAACTGTTTATAAAATGAAGAAAATCAGGAGATATATAAAAGAGTCATTTACAGAACTCATACATAAGGTTACATGGCCTACCTGGAGTGAGCTGCAAAACAGTACCACAGTGGTAATGATTGCTTCACTTATTATTGCTCTGACAATATGGGTTATGGATTATGCCTTTGACAATATTATGTCATTTGTGTATGGAATATTATATTAAAAGCAGGACGTTCCAATGAGTGAGAATGTAAAGAAGTGGTATGTATTGCGTGCAATAGGTGGGAAGGAGAAGAAGGTTAAAGAATATATTGAAAGTGAAATTAACCGGCTTGATCTGCAGGATTACATCTCACAGGTACTTATACCGCAGGAAAAGGTATACCAGATAAGGGCTGGGAAGAAGATAAGCAAGGAAAGAAATTTTTTCCCCGGATATGTTCTTATTGAGGCTGCTCTCGTTGGAGAAATACCGCATATTTTAAAAAACATTCCTAATGTTATTGGTTTCCTGGGCTCAAAGGAAGGTGATCCTGTACCCCTGAGGAAATCAGAGATAAACAGGATACTGGGTAAGGTTGATGAGCTGGCTGCCAGCGATGAGGAAATAAATGTTCCATTCTATGTTGGTGAAACGGTGAAGGTCGTAGACGGACCGTTTAACAGCTTTACAGGTATTATTGAAGAGGTTAATGATGAAAAGAAGAAACTCAAGGTTATGGTTAAGATTTTCGGACGAAAAACACCTCTTGAACTGAGTTTCATGCAAGTGGAAAAAGAAAGTTAATAATTAATTAGACAAAGATATTGGTGGTTGCAATATTTATAATGCTTCCTGAGTAACCGCCAAGCTCTCGCGTAAACTAAGCAAAATGTGAATTATGGCAAAAGAAGTTGCTGGAATTATCAAGTTACAAATACGTGGCGGCGCGGCTAATCCATCACCGCCTGTGGGACCTGCACTTGGTGCCAAGGGTGTTAATATTATGGAATTCTGCAAGCAGTTTAACGGGAGAACCCAGGACAAAGCAGGAAAGGTTATACCGGTAATAATTACCGTTTATGGTGACAAGTCTTTTGATTTTGTTACCAAAACACCGCCGGTGGCCGTTCAGCTCCTGGAATCATCAAAGGTGAAAAAGGGATCAGCTGAATCCAATATCACCAAGGTGGCATCAGTTTCCTGGGATCAGGTACGTACAATTGCTGAAGAAAAAATGGAGGATCTGAACTGTTTTACAGTTGAATCAGCCATGAGGATGGTAGCCGGTACTGCCAGGAGTATGGGGATAACCGTAAAAGGTAAATTCCCGGGTAGTAACTAAAAATTTATTTAAGGATAATATGACTAAACTTACCAAGAACAAAAAGCTGGGCCTTGAGAAAATCGAGAAGGACAGACTTTATACACTGTCTGAGGCTAGCAAGCTTGTGAAAGAAATTACTTTCTCAAAGTTTGACGCATCAGTCGATTTAGATGTAAGGTTAGGTATTGATCCACGCAAATCAAACCAGATGGTTCGCGGAGTCGTTTCCCTGCCTCACGGCACAGGAAAAGAGGTCAGAGTACTTGTGCTCTGTACCCCTGATAAGGAAGCAGAAGCGAAAGAAGCCGGAGCCGACTATGTCGGTCTTGATGAGTATGTTGAGAAAATCAAGGGCGGATGGACGGATATTGATGTGGTCATTACCATGCCGAGCGTAATGGGTAAGATCGGTCCACTTGGAAGAATACTGGGTCCGCGCGGACTCATGCCTAATCCGAAAAGTGGTACTGTGACAATGGATATAGGTAAGGCTGTGTCTGAAGTTAAACAGGGTAAGATTGATTTCAAAGTAGATAAATACGGGATCATTCATGTACCTGTCGGAAAGGTTTCATTTGAACCTCAGAAAATTGTTGAAAATGCAAAGGAATTCATTTCAACAATTAATAAGCTTAAACCGGCTGCTGCCAAAGGAACATACATCAGAAGCATATTCCTTTCAAGCACAATGAGTCCGGGGATAAAAGTAGACCCTAAAGGTCTGGAGGAAAAAATCTGAAAATAAGGAGGAAAAAATGAGACGTGACGAAAAACAAACAATAATAGACAGCCTGGCTGAACAGCTCGAAGAGTACAGCCATTTTTATCTTACCGATACCGCTGAGCTCAATGCTGCTCATACATCGGACCTGAGAAGAGCCTGTTTTAAGAAAGACATCAAAATGGTTGTTGTAAAAAACACCCTTCTCAAGAGAGCCCTTGATAAATCTGAATTAAATCTGGAAGAACTGTATGATGTTCTGAAAGGTTCTACGTCTGTCATGTTTTCAAATACGGGAAATATACCTGCAAAAGTGATAAAGGATTTCCGTAGAAAACATGATAAGCCCCTGCTTAAAGGTGCATATGTTGAAGAATCAGTCTATGTAGGCGATAATCAACTGGAGACCCTTGCAGCACTCAAATCGAAAGATGAACTTCTTGCCGATCTGATTGCCCTGCTGAGATCACCAATACAGAATGTACTTTCATCCTTGCAGTCGGGTTCAAACAACATACATGGAGTGCTGGAAACACTTTCGCAAAGAGATAACTAGAATAATAATAATTAAAATAATACTTAGAGATGGCAGATCTTAAAAAGTTAGCAGAAGAATTAGTAGGCTTAACTGTTAAAGAGGTAAATGAACTAACAGACATACTTAAGGAAGAGCATGGTATCGAACCTGCAGCTGCTGCTGTAGCTGTAGCCGGCCCCGCCGGCGGTGGCGATGATGAAGCCGCTGAGGAAAAGACTGAATTTGATGTAATACTGAATGCTCCCGGCGGACAGAAACTGCAGATCGTTAAGCTTGTGAAAGAGCTTACCGGACTGGGACTCAAAGAAGCAAAAGCCGTAGTTGACTCCGCACCTTCACCTATTAAAGAAGGTATTGCAAAAGACGAGGCTGAAAGCATAAAGAACCAGCTTGAAGAAGCAGGAGCTGAAGTTGAACTTAAATAAGCTTTACCTTGTAAAGGTTTATAGGTTTGATCCCGGCCCAAATCGGGATCAGGCCTTTTTGTCGTTTTAATAACAAGTTCATATAATTGCATTATAGATGACCTCAAAAAGTAATAAAAGAATCAGTTTTGCAACCATTAAGAATCAATTGGAATATCCTGATTTCCTGGAGGTTCAGCTGAAATCGTTCACGGAGTTTTTCCAGATGGGAACAACCCCCGAGAACAGGAAAAATGAGGGATTATACAGGGTGTTTAATGAAAACTTCCCTATCAGTGACACCAGGAATAATTTTATTCTTGAATTCCTGGATTACTCAATCGATCCTGCCAGGTATTCCATTGAAGAATGTATTGAAAGAGGATTGACCTATAGTGTCCCGCTAAAGGCAAAGCTGAAATTATACTGTACCGATCCCGAGCATGAGGATTTCGATACGGTAATCCAGGATGTATACCTGGGCACTGTTCCCTATATGACAGAAAGGGGAACCTTTGTTATAAACGGTGCTGAACGGATAGTGGTGTCACAGTTGCACCGTTCACCGGGCGTATTCTTCGGACAGAGCATACATGCAAACGGAACAAAGCTTTATTCTGCAAGGATAATACCGTTCAAGGGTTCATGGATAGAATTTGCCACCGATATAAATAACGTGATGTACGCCTATATCGACAGGAAGAAAAAGCTTCCTGTAACAACATTGCTGCGTGCCATTGGTTATGAGGGTGATAAGGATATACTTGAGATATTTAACCTTGCCGAAGAACAAAAAGTATCAAAGGCTAATCTTAAGAGACTGGTGGGCAGAAAGCTGGCTGCCAGGGTGCTGAAGTCGTGGTTCGAGGATTTCGTTGATGAGGATACCGGAGAACTGGTGTCTATTGAGAGAAACGAAGTTATACTGGACCGTGAGACTCAGATAGAAAATGAACATATTGACCTGATAGTTGACTCGGGTGCTAAAGATATATTGTTACACAGGGAAGATCAGAATGTGTCTGATTATGCCATTATTTACAATACCCTGCATAAGGATCCCTGTAACTCCGAAGAGGAAGCCGTACTGTATATCTACAGGCAGCTGAGGAACGCTGAGCCGCCTGATGTGGCAACAGCAAGGGACGTTATAGACAAACTGTTCTTCTCCGATAAAAGGTATGACCTTGGCGAGGTGGGACGCTACAGGATAAACACCAAGCTGGGACTCCAGACCGATGCTGATGTTAAGGTGCTTACAAAAGAAGATATCATTGAAATAATAAAATACCTCATTGAGCTTATTAACTCAAAGACGGATATTGATGATATTGACCACCTAAGTAACAGACGTGTACGTACTGTAGGTGAGCAGCTGTTTAACCAGTTTGGCGTGGGTCTGGCCCGTATGGCAAGGACCATAAGGGAAAGAATGAATGTAAGGGATAATGAAGTGTTCACTCCCGTTGACCTTATCAACTCGAAAACACTTTCTTCCGTTATTAACTCTTTCTTCGGAACAAACCAGCTGTCACAGTTTATGGACCAGACCAACCCTCTGGCCGAGATGACACATAAAAGACGTATGTCAGCACTGGGTCCGGGCGGACTCTCACGTGAGAGGGCAGGATTTGAGGTCAGGGACGTGCATTATACCCATTACGGACGTTTGTGTCCCATTGAAACACCTGAGGGTCCGAATATCGGACTGATATCGTCACTGTGCGTATATTCGAAAATTAATAAGCTTGGTTTCATTGAAACGCCGTACAGGCAGGTAGAATCAGCAAAGGTTGACCTTAGCAATAACGGAGTGGTGTGGCTGAGTGCCGAAGATGAGGAAGACAAGATTATTGCACAGGCTAATGCACCTCTTGATGAAGCAGGCAATTTTGTCAATCCACGGGTGAAAGCCCGTTTTGAGGCTGACTATCCGCATGAAGAGGCCGGAAAGGTGCACCTTATGGATGTGGCACCTAACCAGATAGCATCAATAGCTGCCTCGCTGATACCCTTCCTGGAGCATGATGATGCCAACCGTGCCCTTATGGGCTCCAATATGATGCGCCAGGCAGTGCCGCTGATGAGACCGGAAGCTCCTATTGTGGGAACCGGACTGGAAGGTCAGATGGTGCGCGACTCGCGCATACTGATAGTGGCTGAAGGTGATGGTGTTGTTGAATATGTTGATGCTGAAGAGATAGTTATCAGGTATTCGCGTACAGATGAGGAGAAATTTGTCAGCTTTGATGATGATATAAAAAGATACAGGCTTCCCAAATACCAGAAGACCAATCAGAATACATGTATTAACCTGGTGCCTGTGGTGAAGAAAGGCGACAAGGTTAAGAACGGACAGGTGCTTACCGAAGGTTATGGGACAAAAGATGGCGAACTGGCTCTGGGACGGAACCTTAAAGTGGCGTTTATGCCCTGGAAAGGTTATAATTTTGAGGATGCCATCGTTATTTCCGACAGGGTGGTGCGTGATGATGTTTTTACCTCAATACACGTTGATGAATACCTCCTTGAAGTAAGGGATACGAAAAGAGGGATTGAAGAGCTTACATCCGATATACCCAATGTCAGTGAAGAGGCAACAAAGGATCTTGATGAGAACGGCCTGATAAGGATAGGCGCTCATATCAAGCCGGGCGATATACTGATAGGTAAGATTACACCCAAGGGTGAATCCGATCCTTCACCTGAAGAAAAACTGCTGAGAGCTATATTCGGTGATAAGGCAGGTGATGTTAAAGATGCATCACTGAAGGCCGGACCCTCACTGACTGGTGTCGTAATAGATAAGAAACTGTTCTCAAGGGCTGTGAAGGACCGCAAGTCAAAAACAGTGGAAAAGCCAATCCTGGAGAAGATAGATGCGGACTTTCAGCAGAGTGCCGAAGATCTTAAGATGAGGCTGGTGGATAAGCTTTTCATCCTGGTTAACGGTAAGACATCACAGGGAGTGAAAGATTATCTCAATGTTGATGTTATACCCAAGGGTACAAAGTTCACCCTCAAGCAACTGCAGGAAATTGATTTTCTTAATGTCAATCCTAATAAGTGGACCACAGATAAGAAGAAGAATGAGACAATAAAGCAGCTGCTTCATAATTATCTTATCAAGCATAAGGAGATTGACGGGGTCTATAAGAGAAAGAAATATAATATAAGCATAGGTGATGAACTGCCGGCAGGCATTATAAGGCTTGCAAAGGTGTATGTTGCCAAGAAACGCAAGGTGAAAGTAGGGGATAAGATGGCCGGTCGCCATGGAAATAAGGGTATAGTGGCCAAGATAGTGAGGGCTGAAGATATGCCTTTCCTCGAAGACGGCTCACCGGTTGATATAGTCCTTAACCCGCTGGGTGTACCCTCAAGGATGAACCTTGGACAGATATATGAGACCGTTCTTGGCTGGGCAGGACAGAAACTGGGGGTGAAATTCTCAACTCCCATTTTTGACGGAGCATCTATTGAAGAGATATCAGATTATACTGATAAGGCCGGACTGCCAAAATTCGGTACCACTTACCTTTACGACGGTGGCACCGGTGAGCGCTTCCATCAGCCTGCAACGGTTGGAGTGATATATATGCTTAAACTGGGACATATGGTGGATGATAAGATGCATGCGCGTTCCATCGGTCCGTACTCGCTGATAACACAACAGCCACTGGGTGGTAAGGCGCAGTTCGGAGGTCAGCGTTTCGGTGAGATGGAGGTGTGGGCACTGGAAGCATTCGGCGCCGCACATATACTGCAGGAGATACTCACCATTAAATCTGATGATGTCCTGGGAAGGGCAAAGGCATACGAGGTGATAGTGAAAGGAGAGCCTATGCCACAGCCCGGAATACCGGAGTCACTTAATGTGCTCCTTCATGAACTGAGAGGACTGGGACTGAGCCTTAACCTCGACTAGAGGAAGTTTGTGTTTTGTGTTTGAATATTTATTGATATTAATAATTACATCATATGTCATTCAGGAAAGACAATAAAACAAAAACCAACTATTCAAAGATCACAATCGGACTGGCTTCGCCTGAAGAGATTCTGGATCGCTCAAGCGGCGAAGTTCTTAAGCCCGAGACTATTAACTACAGAACATATAAGCCTGAAAGGGACGGCCTGTTCTGTGAGCGTATCTTTGGACCTGTTAAGGACTATGAATGCCATTGCGGTAAATACAAACGTATACGCTACAAAGGTATTGTATGCGACCGTTGCGGTGTTGAAGTAACTGAAAAGAAAGTACGTCGTGAGCGTATGGGACATATAGCACTGGTCGTGCCCGTGGCTCATATCTGGTATTTTAAATCATTGCCCAATAAGATAGGTTACCTGCTCGGCTTGCCCACAAAAAAGCTGGATACGATAATTTATTATGAGAGATATGTTGTTATTAATCCTGGTATAAAAGAGGCAGACGGCATTAAGTACCTTGATTTTCTTACAGAAGAAGAGTATCTTGATATTATTGAGTCCATCCCGCGTGATAACCAGTATCTTGATGATGACGATCCGGATAAATTTATTGCTGAGATGGGAGCACAGGCCCTGCATATGCTGCTGGGCAGGCTCGATCTGGATGATCTTTCCTATACATTGCGTCATAAGGCCAACACCGAAACATCACAGCAGAGAAAGAATGAAGCACTCAAAAGATTGCAGGTGGTGGAGGCTTTCAGGGCATCGAAAAAGATAAATAACCCTGAATGGATGGTTATTAAGGTTGTTCCCGTGATACCACCAGAACTGAGACCGCTGGTGCCGCTTGATGGCGGACGTTTTGCGACAAGCGACCTGAATGACCTGTACCGCAGGGTGATAATAAGAAATAACAGGCTGAAAAGACTGATAGAGATCAAGGCTCCTGAAGTGATCCTCAGGAATGAGAAGAGGATGTTGCAGGAAGCCGTTGATTCACTGTTTGATAACTCAAGAAAGGTGAATGCGGTTAAGACAGATGCCAACCGCCCGCTCAAGTCGCTTAGCGACAGCCTTAAAGGTAAGCAGGGACGCTTTCGCCAGAACCTTCTGGGTAAAAGGGTCGACTATTCGGCACGATCGGTTATCGTGGTTGGCCCCGAACTGAACCTGCATGAATGCGGACTGCCCAAAGATATGGCGGCTGAGCTGTATAAGCCTTTTATTATAAGGAAACTGATAGAGAGAGGCATAGTAAAGACAGTTAAATCAGCCAAGAAAATAGTAGACAGGAAAGATCCTGTTGTATGGGATATTCTTGAGAATGTACTCAAAGGACATCCTGTGCTGCTGAACAGGGCTCCGACACTCCACAGACTGGGTATACAGGCTTTCCAGCCCAAGCTGATAGAGGGTAAGGCCATACAGCTTCACCCCCTTGTGTGTACGGCTTTTAATGCTGACTTTGACGGCGACCAGATGGCAGTGCACCTGCCGCTGGGCAATGCAGCCATCCTGGAAGCACAGGTGCTGATGCTGGCCTCACATAATATATTAAACCCGGCTAACGGAGCTCCTATTACAGTACCCTCACAGGATATGGTGCTTGGCCTGTATTATATTACCAAGGCCAGGAAGAGTACGAAGGAAATAAAGGTGAAGGGAGAGGGACTGATATTCTACTCACCCGAGGAAGCAAGGATAGCCTATAACGAGGGATCGGTGGACCTGCATGCGATTGTTAAGGTTAAGGTTGATGACTATGTTGATAACCAGAAGGTTAACCATCTTATTGAAACAACGGTCGGACGAGTTATCTTTAACGAGTTTGTCCCGGAAGAAGTGGGCTATATCAATGATCTGCTGACAAAAAAATCACTGAGGGATATTATAGGTACAGTGCTTAAGAAAGCGGGGACGGCCAAGACAGCTGCCTTCCTTGATGCTATTAAGGACCTGGGTTATAACATGGCTTTCAGGGGAGGACTATCCTTTAATCTTGAAGATGTTATTATCCCCGATGAAAAAGTACAGTATGTTGATGAAGGATACGGACAGGTGGAGGATGTGCTCCAGAATTATAATATGGGCTTTATAACCAATAATGAAAGGTATAACCAGATTATCGATATCTGGACCCATATAAACGCCAAGCTGACAACAACACTGATGAAGCAGCTGTCGAGCGACAGGCAGGGATTTAACTCTGTTTATATGATGCTTGACTCGGGTGCCAGGGGTTCAAAAGAGCAGATACGCCAGCTTTCAGGTATGAGAGGCCTTATGGCCAAGCCCCAAAAGTCGGGATCAGCGGGCAGCGAGATTATTGAGAACCCAATACTGTCCAACTTCAAGGAAGGACTGTCTGTGCTTGAATATTTTATATCAACACACGGTGCACGTAAAGGTCTTGCCGATACAGCCCTTAAAACGGCTGATGCAGGTTATCTTACACGTCGCCTCGTTGATGTGTCACAGGATGTCATTATCACCGAAGAAGACTGCGGAACGCTGAGGGGACTTGTTGCTACGGCAATTAAGAAGAACGAGGAAGTGGTGGAAACTTTATACGAAAGGATACTGGGACGTACCACAGTGCATGATATATACCACCCGCTGACAGGCGAACTGCTGGTAGATGCAGGTGTTGAGCTGACTGAAGACCTGGCGAAGAAGATAGACGAGTCGCCCATTGAACATGTTGAGATACGTTCAGTGCTGACATGCGAATCAAAGAAAGGTGTCTGCAGTAAGTGTTACGGCAGGAACCTGGCTACAGGCGGAATGGTTCAGAAAGGCGAGGCTGTTGGTGTTATAGCCGCACAGAGTATCGGTGAACCTGGTACTCAGCTGACCCTGCGTACATTCCACGTTGGTGGTACTGCATCCAATATCACTGCTGAATCAAGCATCATAGCCAGGTACGACGGTGTGGCTGAGATAGATGAACTGAGAGTGGTGGAGAAAGAAGACAAGGCACTGGGCAAAAAGATGAATGTTGTCATTGGCCGCCTGGGTGAACTGCGGATAACTGATAAGAATACAGGTATTGTACTTACAACACATACCATACCTTACGGCTCAAAACTGTATATAAAGCCGGGTGATGATATAAAGAAGGGTGATCTGATTTGTGAATGGGATCCTTTCAATGCCGTAATTATTTCAGAGATATCAGGTAAGCTGACCTTTGAAAACCTTATTGAAGGAGTAACCTTCAGGGAAGAGTCTGACGAACAGACAGGTTTCAAGGAGATGGTTATTACCGAGACCAGGGATAAGACCAGGAACCCGACAATCAGGATTGTGGGTGAGAAGAAAGAGGTAGGCAAAATTTATAACCTTCCTGTGGGAGCACACCTGGTGGCTAATGAGGGAGAAAAGGTAAATGCCGGTGATGTGCTGGTGAAAATACCCCGTGCAGTTGGTAAATCCGGTGATATAACGGGCGGACTGCCGCGTGTGACGGAGCTTTTCGAAGCTCGTAACCCATCAAATCCGGCTGTAGTGTCAGAGATAGATGGTGAAGTTACCTTTGGAAAGATCAAACGGGGTAACCGCGAGATAATAATACAGTCCAAAGCAGGTGAAACAAAGAAATACCTGGTGCCTCTGTCCAAGCAGATACTGGTGCAGGAGAATGATTATGTCCGGGCAGGCATAGCCCTGTCTGACGGCGCTACCACACCTGCTGACATTCTGGCTATCAAGGGACCTACAAAGGTGCAGGAATATATAGTCAACGAAATACAGGAGGTCTACAGGCTGCAGGGTGTGAAGATCAACGATAAGCATTTTGAGATTATCGTCAGGCAGATGATGCGTAAAGTGGAGATCAAGGATCCGGGCGACACCAAATTTCTTGAAAAACAGATTGTTGATAAGCTTGATTTTATGGACGAGAATGACTGGATCTATGGTAAGAAGGTGGTCGAGGATAAAGGCGATTCACAGACATTTAAATCCGGACAGATAGTCTCAGCACGTAAGCTGAGAGATGAAAATTCCATGCTTAAGAGACGGGACCTGAAGACCGTGGACTCACGTGATGCCATACCCTCAACCTCAAGCCAGGTGTTGCAGGGTATCACCAGGGCTGCACTGCAGACAAACAGCTTCTTCTCAGCCGCTTCATTCCAGGAGACAACCAAGGTGCTTAATGAAGCCGCAATACTTGGTAAGGTGGATCCGCTTGAAGGCCTTAAGGAGAATGTGATTGTCGGTCACCTTATACCTGCAGGAACAGGCGACAGATTATACAATAATATTGTCGTGGGATCAAGGGAAGAGTATGAGGCGCTTGTGCGGGGCTCTGAAACAGAAGAGGAAGAAGTAAAGGAAGAAGTAAAGGAAGAAGAAGAAAAGCAATAATACAGTTATGGCTGAAAACAGTAAAAACCCGAACCAGATCAATATTGAGCTGAATGATGAAATAGCCCAGGGTATATATTCAAACCTGGCGGTTATCACTCATTCATCCTCTGAATTTGTTGTTGACTTTGTGAGGATAATGCCGGGGATTAAAAAGGCCCAGGTTAAATCAAGGGTTATTCTTACGCCCGAGCATGCCAAAAGATTGCTGGGAGCACTGGCTGATAATATAAAGAAGTATGAATCAGTGCATGGTCCCATCAAGGAGGTGAAAGGATCGGGACCGGTGATGCCAATGAATTTTGGCGGACCTACGGCACAGGCCTGATACAAAAGATAAGAAAAAACCTGCCGGGCATCTGAAACTGGCAGGTTTTTTGTTGACATATCCTTTGTATAATGCCGTTCTTGGTATTATGTTTTTGTTTAGTAACTTTAACAGTTAAAATATAAGCTTTGATGAAAGTCTTAATAAGAATATTATTGACAGCAACACTCTTTCTTGTTTTGTTTATTGGCTCATGCAAGAAACAGCCTAAATGTGGTTGCGATGGTGACGTCATTAACGAAGTAGAAGGTTTTCCTGTTACCCTCTATTATGATACCCTGAATAATTCAGCATGGTTCCAGCCGCTATCAAATCCCATGTCAACATATAATTTCTGCAATCCCTCTGATCATATGGATGTGATGAAGAGGTATGAAAACGGATCATACATGATGGTAAGCGGGCAAGTTTACTGGGAATGCAATTACCTTATGAGGGCCAGTAATAATCCCTATTACTCCTCATACTACAAAACCTTTATGATAGATGTAACAGAGGTTTACGAAGACATCTACGGCAAGTAAAAACAGGCTCCTTCCATATCCCGGACCTGTCTCCTTTTTTTTTCATATCTTTCTTCTCAATTATTTTGTTGTGATAGCGGGGAACGAGTGGTTCCATGCCGTGCTTAAATTTTTATAGGGAGGTTGTATGAATATTGTAATTATTGGTGCCGGCAGGGTTGGCTCTGCTCTTTCCCTTGCCCTGGATGAATCAGGACACAGTATCCTTAAGATTATTTCCCGCAGCATAAAAAAGGCTGAAAGACTGGCAGTAAGGACAGGCTGCGCATTTGATAGCGAGCTGGTAATACCACCTGAAACGGATCTTGTAATTGTGGCCGTTAACGATGATGCACTCTTTACGGTGTTGCATGAGACGGAAATGGCTGATAATACAGTTATTGCCCATACTGCAGGTAGTGTGGGACTGGATGTCTTCCCCGGGGATATGAGTAATAGGGGTGTCTTTTATCCCTTGCAGACCTTCACCACCGGCAGGTCATATGATTTCAGCTCCCTTCCCCTTTTTATTGAAGGCAGTAGTGACCGTTCCCGGGAAATATTATTTTCAGTGGCCTCTTCATTGAGCGGACAGGTCTTTGAACTTGACAGTGATATAAGGAAATACCTGCACCTGGCAGCGGTCTTTTCATGTAACTTTGTGAACCATATGTATTACGCCGGCAAGGAAATTAGTGCTATGGCCGGTATGGATTTCAGTGTGCTCCTGCCGCTGATAAGGGAAACTATGGAGAAGGTTTCGGACCTCGGACCGGAAAGTTCACAGACCGGACCTGCTGTAAGAAATGATAAAAATACTATAAAAAAGCATTTGGATTTATTATCTTTCTCTCCGGATTTACAGAAGACATACCGGCAGATAAGTGATTCTATAATAAAAAAGTATAGCACCTGACTACATGAGTAATTTTAAAGAGGAACTGCAGAAAGTAAAAGCATTTGTTTTTGATATTGACGGGGTGCTGTCAAGACAGACAATATCTCTTGACAGTGATGGTGATCCTTTGAGAACAATTAATTTAAGAGATGGATATGCCTTGCAGCTGGCATCACGAAAGGGATATAGCCTCTGTGTTATCTCAGGCAACAGCTCAACATCAATTCATAAAAGGCTTTCATCACTGGGTGTGAAACATGTTTACCTGGGTATTGCCGAAAAAGGGGCCGTTATGAAGGAATATATGGAGGAGGCAGGACTTACAAAAGAGCAGGTAATGTATATGGGCGATGATATTCCGGATTTTAAGGTGATGAAAATGGCCGGCGTAGCTGTCTGTCCGGCCGATGCCGACAATGAAATAAAACAGATATCAGTTTATATATCTGATAAGAAGGGTGGTGAGGGATGTGTGCGGGATGTGATAGAACAGGTAATGAGACTGCATGGTAATTGGATGAACAATGACGCATTTAGCTGGTAGATTATGAAAGCTTTCCTGAAACTCATAAGATGGCAGAACCTGCTGATAGTGATTATAACACAGCTGCTTATCAGGTATGCCCTTATTGATACAGTGGCCGGGACCATGCTCTTGCAGGGAGTGGTGCCTGCAGGCCCGGAGAGTTATATTAACCTGCAGCTGCCGCTGATTGATTTTATTGTAATGGTGTTCGCCACCGTATGTATTACAGCAGGCGGTTATGTTATTAATGATTATTTTGATATCAGAACGGACCTGGTAAATAAGGGTGAGATCATTGTCGGCACAAAAATACCAAGACGCAGGGCCATGATGTGGCATAACATCCTCAGCATGCTGGGAGTGCTGGCAGGATTCTGGGTATCATACAGGGTCGGGTTTTTATGGACCGGCATAGTCTTCCTGCTTGTGTCAGGCCTGCTCTACTTCTATTCTGTAAGTTATAAGAAGCAGTTGCTTGTTGGTAATATTGTCGTTGCAATACTTACTGCTTTTGTTCCTCTTATGGTAGTATTCTTTGAGCTGGCAGCAATATATAATTATTACGGGGCAGAGCTGATTAGCCTGTCATCGCTGAAAATTATCTTTTACTGGGTGGCCGGATTTGCAGTGTTTGCATTTCTGACAACCCTGGCAAGGGAAATAGTTAAGGACATTGAGGATTTTGAAGGCGACAGGGCTTATGGCAGCAGATCACTGCCCGTGGTGGCGGGTATTAATTATTCAAAAGCCATTGCCTCTCTTATCCTGGCTGTCACAATAGTGCTGATGATCATTATGTGGTCCCTGTATATAAGTGATATTATATCACTCCTGTATATAATGATGGCAGCCGTGTTGCCCCTGATATTTTGCGTTCTTACTCTTATCAGGGGAAAAAGTCCGGGCCAGTTCAGGCAGGCCAGCCTGGTTATCAAAGGGGTTATGCTTACCGGCATATTATATACCCTGTTATTCCGTCTGATAATTGAAAAAGGATTGTCAATATAGCTATGTTACTGGAGGAGCTTAAAAAGAAAGATATAATACTTGCATCCCGCTCTCCCAGACGAAAGCAACTGCTGCAGTCCCTGGGTCTTGAATTCAGTATAGAGAAGCCTGAAGTATCTGAAAATTATCCTCCGGGACTTGAAAGGGAAGAAATAGCATTGTATATTGCAATTAAGAAAGCTGAATCGGTCACCAGGGAATCCGGACAGATTATTATTGCATCGGATACCATAGTTTGTATAGACGGACTGATACTTAATAAGCCTGCAGACAGGGAAGAGGCGGTGCAGATGCTGAGACAGCTGTCAGGCAGGGAGCATTGTGTTATTACGGCAGTTTGTATTGCTGACAACAAGAAAAAGCGTTCTTTCTATTCAGAAACGAAGGTTAGGTTTACGGAACTGCAGGATGAGGAGATAGAGTATTATATTGATCACTGGCAGCCCTGGGATAAAGCAGGTGCCTACGGTATACAGGAATGGATAGGTTATATAGGTATTGAAAGGATAGAAGGATCATATTTTAATGTTATGGGATTGCCTGTTCAGCGACTGTATGCTGAGCTGAAGAAATTTATTGAAGAGTGATTAATATAACTGCCTGTGCAGGGAAAAAAGTAAAGGCAGAAACAAATATGGAACAATAAAAATAATTTACTAAATAACCCGACTATGAAGAAATTGATTATTGTATTGCTGATTGGTTTTATGACAGCCCCTTTTGCACGCTGTGACGAAGGTATGTGGATACCTTTGCTTATAGAGAAGTTTAATATTGAGATAATGCAGGAGAAGGGCTTTAAGCTTAGTGCAGAGGATATATACAGTGTTAACAGGGCCTGTATGAAGGATGCAATAATGATCTTCGGCGGTGGATGCACTGCTGAGCTGATAAGTCCGGAAGGACTGTTAATAACCAATCATCATTGCGGTTACGGCCGTATACAATCCCATTCAAGCCTTGAGAATGACTATCTGACCGATGGTTTCTGGGCTATGTCGGCAGAAGAGGAACTTACAAATCCCGGACTCACCGTTACTTTTCTGAAATATATGGAAGATGTAAGTGACAGGGTGCTGAAAGGGGTGAAGAAGAGAATGACGGAAGAAGAAAGACAGGAGGTGATAGAATCGAATATTTCAGATATTGTAAGCAAAGCAATGGAAGGCAATCATTACTCGGCTTTTGTAAGGCCTTTCTATATGGGTAACCAGTTTTTCCTTTTCGTTAACGAGACATACAGGGATGTGAGGCTGGTAGGTGCACCACCTTCAGCCATTGGTAAATTCGGGGGTGATACCGATAACTGGATGTGGCCAAGACATACAGGTGATTTTTCATTATTCAGGATATATGCAGATGAGAATAATATGCCTGCTGATTATTCAGAGGATAATGTACCCTATAAGCCTGCCTATCACTTTCCCATATCGCTGAAGGGCGTTGAGGAAGGCGATTTTACCATGGTCTTCGGTTACCCGGGCGGCACATCACAGTACGTTCCATCATACCATATCTCAATGCTGATAGACTATATCTACCCTGAGATGATTGACCTGAGGACTGTAAAACTGGATATAATAAAAGCAGATATGAACGCTGATCCTGGTGTAAGGATACAGTATGCAAGCAAAGCTGCCGGCATATCCAATTCATGGAAAAGGTGGATAGGTGAGAAGTCGGGTATGGAAAGGCTTAAGACCATTGAGCAGAAGAAGGACTTTGAGAATAAATTCACTTCCTGGGTCAATGATAAAAGGAAAAGACAAAAGGAGTATGGTCATATACTGCCTGCCTATAAAGAGCTATATGATGAAATACAGGTATATTCACTGGTAAACTCATATTCGTCTGAGACGCTGGGACGCAGCGGGGTGGAGGCCATAGGTGTGGCCGCTTCTTTTATCCCCCTGGTGGAGGCAGTGAAAAATGAGGCCGGCGACGATGAGATAGACAGCATTCTTGAAAGACTGTCATCCCGCCTGCAGCGTTTGTATCAGAATTTTAATATGCCCACGGATAAGAAGATCTTTGTTGCCATGATGGATCTGTATGGAGAGAACCTGGATGAAAAGTGGCAGATACCTGAATACAGGGAGTTATACAGCATGTGTGACGGCAATTTTGAGAGTATAGCGGATGGGATATATGAAAACAGCGTTTTTACTGACGGTGAAAAGGCAGGTCAGTTTGTTTCGAATTTTGACAGGCGCCTGATAAGTGAACTGGAAACAGATCCCCTGTACAGACTTGCCGCAGGTATTAATACCTTCCTTAATTCAAAGGTGAGGGATAAGTACCTGGAACTGTCAAGTGAAATATCAAGGCTCGACAGGCTGTATATGAAAGCACAGCTTGAGTTTGCCGGTGATAAGCGCCTGTGGCCCGATGCCAACTTTACCCTGAGGGTAGCCTATGGCGAAGTGGGGGGATATGAGCCCAGGGATGCGGTTTATTATACACATTATACAACGCTTGAGGGTATAATGGAAAAGGATAACCCGGAGATATATGACTATGATGTGCCTGAAAAGTTAAAGCAGCTGTATTATGAGGGTGATTACGGGAGGTACGCCCAGGATGGAAAGATGCCCGTTTGCTTTATAGCCAATAACCATACAACAGGCGGTAACTCGGGTAGCCCGGTAATAAATGCCGAGGGTCACCTGATAGGGGTTAACTTTGACCGGGCATGGGAAGGTGTGAGCAGTGATCTTATGTTTAACCCCGAACAGAGCCGTAATATCAGTCTTGATATCCGTTACGCCCTCTTTCTGATTGATAAGTTTGCGGGTGCAGGATACCTGCTCGATGAAATGACAATAGTGGAATAACCATTAATTATACAGCTTATGAAAAAAGATACCAGGGAAACATTCAGGGTTTATTCAGCATTGCTGAAAACAAACAGGCTGGAGAAAATTGATGTTAATGTGATTGATCATGCTTATTGTCCAAACGGACACAGCCTGATAACAGATGACATTACCTTTTGTGATTTTAAGGCTATTTACCTTAAAATAAGAAATAAAAGATTTGTGACCGATGTTTTTATCTCCCCGGTGATGGGTGATAAAAATAAAGCCACTATTGATGACAAGCTTGACAGGGATGCTGTTTATGAGTTTCTTTGTCCGGAATGTAATGCCAGCCTGCCCCTTGTAAGCCCGTGCAGCTGCGGGGGCTCACTGGTGGCCCTCTATCTTGATAACAGCCTTAAGCTGTCTAAATCAGTGATGATATGCAACAGGTTTGGATGCCAGCATTGTGAGGTGAAAGGGATAGACCAGCTTAAAAAGATGAATCTGTAAAAATATTTTTATTGTTCATGCAGGGGAAGGGTGAAGCTGACAGTTGTTCCTTCACCCTTGCTGCTAAGGATATGCATCTCGCCCCTGTTCACACTTACCAGGTCATAGCATAGCTG
>CAZGUR010000036.1:0-8142 GCA_964529295.1 uncultured Rikenellaceae bacterium
AAAGAAGTATTTACTGGAGAAAGGACGGTAAAGGTGCACTGTGATAAGTCCCACTTTCTCTCCCTTCTCAGCCAGGTGGTCTATCGTTTCCTTTATGGTGGAAGTAACGGAGCCCATGGCTATAATTATATTTTCTGCATCGGGTGCACCGTAATAGGTGAAAGGCTTATATTCCCTTCCCGTGACAGCCGATAATTCCTTCATATAGTCTGCAACGGTATCGGCCAGCGGCTCATAGAAAATGTTAACCGATTCCTTTGCCTGGAAGAATATATCAGGATTCTGTGCCGTACCCCTGGTAACGGGATGTTCGGGATTAAGGGCATTATCCCTGAACGACTGCACAGCATCCCAGTCCATCAGCTTCTTCATATCTTCCGTTTCCAGCATCTCCACCTTTTGTATCTCGTGTGATGACCTGAAGCCGTCGAAGAAATGGAGGAAGGGTATTCTTGATTTGATGGATGACAGGTGGGCAACAGCTGCCAGGTCCATTATTTCCTGTATGCTGCCTGTTGCTATCATACCGAAGCCTGTCTGCCTGGTTGCATAAATATCGCTGTGGTCGCCGAATATTGAAAGGGCATGTGCCGCAACCGACCTGGCGCTCACATGGAATACCCCGGGAAGCAGTTCACCGGCCATCTTGTACATATTGGGGATCATAAGCAGCAGTCCCTGCGAGGCTGTAAAGGTTGAAGTGAGTGCTCCTGATTGCAGTGAACCGTGTACAGCACCTGCTGCGCCCGCCTCTGACTGCATTTCGACTACTTTCACTTCCTCACCGAAAATATTTTTTCTTCCGTTTGCGGCCCATTCATCAATGAATTCGGCCATGTTTGAAGAAGGAGTGATAGGATAGATGCAAGCAACCTCACTGAACATATAAGCAATATGTGATGCTGCCTGGTTACCGTCTAATGTTATAAATTTTTTCTTAGTTGCCATATTAAAAAAGAGTGTTATTTGGTTAACAATAAATATTATGTTTGATCATTAATATACACGATCAGTATAAAAAACCTTACTGGCCGTTCATTGAGATCAGGAATTCTTCATTTGACCGCGTCTGGCGCAGCCTGTCGCGAAGGAATTCCATTGCTTCCACAGCATTCATATCTGTAAGGTAGTTTCTGAGAATCCATATCTTGTTGAGATAATTCTTATCCAGCAGGAGGTCTTCTCTCCTGGTGCTGGATGCGGGGATATCGATGGACGGGAATATTCTCCTGTTCGACAGTTTCCGGTCAAGTTGCAACTCCATATTACCCGTGCCCTTGAATTCCTCGAATATCACATCATCCATCTTTGAACCTGTTTCGGTAAGTGCAGTTGACAGTATTGTCAGTGAACCGCCATTTTCAATATTCCGGGCGGCGCCAAAGAACCTTTTTGGTTTATGCAGTGCATTGGAGTCGACCCCTCCTGATAGCACCTTGCCGGATGCGGGCGACACTGTATTGAAGGCTCTTGCCAGCCTTGTGATAGAGTCAAGCAGGATAACAACATCGTGTCCGCATTCAACCATCCTCTTGGCTTTCTCCAGCACTATATTTGCCACACGCACGTGTCTTTCTGCCGGTTCATCAAAGGTGGAGGCTATAACCTCGCCGTTTACGCTCCGTGCCATATCGGTAACCTCTTCAGGTCTTTCATCAATAAGCAGTATCATAAGGTATACCTCGGGATGGTGTTTGGCGATGGCATTGGCTATCTCCTGCAACAGCACAGTTTTACCTGTTTTAGGTTGTGCTACTATCAGCCCTCTCTGTCCTTTTCCTATGGGAGCGAACATATCAACCACCCTCACGGAGAGTGTTTGCTCATTGGGTGAGCATAATGTGAATTTCTCATCGGGGAAAAGAGGTGTGAGGTAATCAAAGGGCACTCGGTCACGTATAAAATCAGGTGAGCGGCCATTTATCATCTGTATTTTTATGAGGGGGAAATATTTCTCACCTTCTTTTGGTGGTCTTATTGTTCCCTGCACTGTGTCTCCTGTTTTCAGTCCGAACAGCTTGATCTGTGACTGTGAAACATAAATATCATCCGGTGAATTAAGATAATTATAATCAGCTGACCTTAGAAAGCCATAACCGTCTGGCATAATCTCCAGCACACCGGTATTTGATACTATACCTTCAAACTCATACTGGGGCTCCTTTTTTTCATGTTCTTTTACATGCCTCTTCTGAGCTTCGTGACGGTCACTGTCAGACTGCCTGTGCTGTCTTTCATCACCTGGTCTGGCAGATACTTTTTTTGCCTGCTCAGGTTTTTGTTTGTCTTCTGTCTGGCCGGACTGTACAGGGCTGCCCGGACCGCGCCTTTCCGTCTCATCCCCTGGTTTACCTTGCTTAACATCCTGTTCCTGCCTGTTGTCAGTTTTCGGTCTGCCAGGTTTGTTGGCCTGCGCCTGCCTGCTGTCAGTTTTCGGTCTGCCGGGTTTGTTTGCCTGTGCCTGCCTCCTGTCAGTTTCCTCCCTGCCGGGTTGGTTTGACTTTTCCTGCCTGCTGTCAGCCTCCTCCCTGACGGGTTCGCTTGACTTTTCCTGTCTGCTGTCAGCCTCCTGTCTCCCGGGTTTATCAGGTTTTTGTTCTTTATCTGTTTTTGGGACCTTGACATATTTGTCATCGGATTTGGTCCTGGGTCTTCTGCCCCGCCTTTTATCGGATTCGGCATCAGGCTTTCTTCCCTCCGGGCCTTTATTCTTTTTGGCTGTTGAAGTCTTGCTTTCAGAAGCTTCAACTATTGCCTGCTGATCAAGAATGAGATATATCAAATCCTGCTTGCGGTATGATTCTACTCTTTTGATCTTAAGATTCTTGGCTATCTCCCTTAATTCAGGAAGGAGCTTTTTGTTTAACTCAAGAATGTCGTACATAATTATTATTGTAGGAAAATGTTAATGAAAATAGTATTGAATAATTTTTTCCAGAAAAACCTGTTTCAGATTTGAAACAGGATGCGCACGGATAAATTAATATTCTATGCGGCTAAAACCGTTGCAATTATAAGCAAATCCTTAATATAATACAATACTAATATGGTAAAAAATGCTTAAAACCCAAAAACATAATGTAAAAAATTGTTTTTCAGAGCAAAGTATATATTCAAAATAGCTATTTTAGAATGATTTTAATTTATTTCACTGTTGTTGATCTTCATTTTTATTATTATAATTGTCATAGCTCCCTGATAGTCTACAGATATATTTAAGGCTTATGCGCCAGTTAAAGATAACAAGACAGGTTACAAACCGCGACACCCCTTCTCTGGACAAGTACCTGCAGGAGATAGGCAAGGTGGATCTTATCAGTCCTGAAGAGGAGGTAATGCTGGCCAGGAAGATTAAAAAGGGTGATAAAGAGGCACTGGGCAAGCTGGTAAAGGCAAATCTGCGTTTTGTGGTTTCTGTTGCCAAGCAGTACCAGAACCAGGGAATGAGCCTGCCTGACCTTATCAATGAAGGTAACCTGGGCCTGATAAAAGCAGCACAGCGCTTTGATGAGACCAGGGGGTTTAAATTTATCTCATACGGGGTGTGGTGGATCAGACAGTCTATACTTCAGTCCCTGGCGGAGCAGGCACGCATAGTGAGGCTGCCCGTAAATAAGATAGGGTCTATAAACAAGATAAACAGGGTTTTTGCAAAGCTTGAGCAGGAATTTGAGAGGGAGCCTTCATCACAGGAGATAGCTGATGTCCTGCAGATTGCTCCTGAAGAAGTTAAAGAGGTGCTGAAATCCAATGGCCGGACCCTCAGCATGGATGCTCCCATAAGCAGTGAGGAGGATAATAATATGTACGATGTGATGTATAATGATGAGAATCCGAGCCCGGACAAGCATCTTATCAATGAATCACTTACATATGAGATAGAGCGCGCCCTAAGCACGCTGTCGCCCAGGGAGGCAAAAGTGATAAAGCTGTATTTCGGGATCAATATGAAGCATCCGCTAACCCTTGAGGAGATAGGAGAGGAGCTTGAGCTGACACGCGAGAGGGTGCGGCAGATAAAGGAGAAAGCGCTGAAAAGAATTCAATATACTACCCGGAGTAAAATACTGAAGACCTACCTGGGTTAATTTATAATCGATATCTTCGCCGAAAACAGAAAATATGGATCACCTTGTTTCACCGTCACTGCTGGCTGCTGACTTCGGGCGGCTTGATAAGGATATTGCAATGGTGAACAGCAGCAGGGCCGACTGGCTTCATCTCGACATAATGGATGGTGTGTTTGTTCCCAATATATCTTTTGGCTTTCCGGTTCTGAAATATGTAAAGGAACTGTCTGAGAAAGCCCTTGATGTGCATCTTATGATTATTGAACCCGACAGGTACCTTGAACGCTTCAGGGATGCCGGGGCATCAGTGCTGACTGTTCATTACGAGGCCTGCCGCCATCTTAATCGTACGGTTACAGAGATACGGCGACTGGGAATGAAGGCAGGGGTGTCCCTTAACCCGCATACCCCCGTGTCAGTGCTTGAATCCATACTGCCGTATATAGATATGGTGCTTATTATGACTGTTAACCCTGGCTATGGTGGACAGGATTTTATCGGCAACAGCTATGACAGGATCAGATCTCTTAAGAAGATGATCAGTGAAGGGTCTTATGATGTGCTGGTGCAGGTTGATGGCGGGGTGGATATGGGTAATGCCCGGAAACTTCTTGATAGCGGTGTTGATGTGCTTGTTGCGGGCAGCTCTGTTTTTGGCTCGGATGATCCGCCAGGGATAATAAAAAAACTTAAGGAGCTTTAAAGGACGGACGGCTTTTTATTTAATGCCCGTTTATGTTGAGTCCGCGCCTGCCGTCTCTTTCCTTATATAATCCAGGATATCATCTTTCTGCGCCGGATGGAACCATTCAATATCGCTGTCTTTTGCCCACCATGTCATCTGTCTCTTGGCGTAGCGGCGCGAGTTTCTCCTGATCAGTTCAATAGCTTTATCCCTGCTTATCTGCCCGTCGAAATACATAAATAATTCTTTATACCCCACAGTGTTAAGGGCATTCTTATGGCGGTGTGGCAACAGTCTGCGCGCTTCCTCCTCCAGTCCCTTATCAATCATCCTGTCTACCCGCCGGTTGATCCTTTCATACAGCTCCCGGCGGTCCATCCGCAATCCTGTTTTAAGGATATTAAAATCCCTGCTTTTCCCCTTTCTGCTAAGGAAGTGAGAATAGGGACGGCCTGTTGTTTCACATATCTCCAGTGCCCTTAAAATTCGCTTGGGATTCCTGAGATCGACGCTGCGGTAGTATTCGGGGTCAAGCACGCTGAGGGCCTGCCTTATACTTTCAAGGCCTTCCTCCTTATATTTCCTGTTATACTTTTCCCTGACACCAGGATCAACATCCGGTATATCGTCAATGCGGCCACAGGCTGCATCTATGTAAAGTCCCGATCCCCCGGTCATCAGAACAGTGTTATGATCCCTGAAAAGCTTTTGGCTTAATTCTAAAAAATCCTGTTCAAAATTGCTGGCACTGTAATAGTTATCAACCGATAGATGCTGAATAAAATGATGCTTTACTTTTTTCAGCTGTGCGGGTGAGGGGATGGCTGTGCCTGTTGACATCTCCCTGTAAAACTGCCTTGAATCACATGATATTATTTCTGTATTGAAATAGAGGGCTATATCAATGGCCAGGTCCGTTTTGCCAATGCCTGTGGGACCCAGAAGTATAATGAGTGTATTCTTCATTAAGGGGCAGAATGTTTATTCAGCTGTCTTCGTAGTCATCCAGGTTTTCGAGGCCCTGAAGGTCGGGATCATCGTCAATATCATCATTGTCCTCTTCCTCGCTCAGACTGGCAACTGCCCTGGTGAAGCGTGAGAACATAACCTGCTGGGGGGGTCGGCCCTGGGAGCGGGTGCACAGGGGGTATATCCTTTCTTCTTTTTCTTCCGCCTGTCCTATACATTCTATAAAGAGAGCCCTTTCGTTGAATATGTCAAAGACGTATAATAATTTCTGATGTTCTTCAATCAGTATGTCATCAATTATCACTTCATCCATGGGTGTTGTGTTTGCCCCCATCTCAAAAAGCGTGAACTCTTCCTCTTTCTCCCATTTCTGTGTAGTGGTAAAGAATGAAGCCAGCTGCGACCTGTCATATTCAAGTTCCTCCTGCAGGATGTTATGAAAATCGAGAAGAGTATTGTTCTCATCAAGATCAAATTCGCGCAGGAAATCTTCCTCTTCGCCTGATATTACAACAAACTTAAAGATCATACGATTTAAATTTGAACCTGTGCAATGTAATTATTTTTTTAAAAGAATAAAATACGGGGAAAAAATTATTTCAGGGAATTAAGAAAATCCACTGTGTCCTTATTGTCAGCATATTCATGGGGTAGTGGATACTGTGTCTGACCGAATGGAGTGTTATTTTCCGATACTATGCACTGAATTTTTTCAGTATGCAGTGCCAGTTCCTCTGCCAGCTGTATATTGCTGCTGAAGGTATCATAGTATACTACCGAGACAGGGGAGGAGAAACCCTCATTTTTAACAAGCAATGAATAACCGTTATCCATGAAAGCCTGTTTGTTGACAAGGAACAGTGATTTATTGTACAGGTAATTATTGGCATAAGGCCTGTGCTTTATTATATCCGACCAGGCGGACCAGCTGTTAATGGCTTTATTGATATCAAGCCCCTGCCCGAAGTATATTTTTGAAACGTTCCTGCATCCCAGACCGTAATAGCTGAATATATCCTTACCCAGGGCCTCAATATCCTGCGCCGGTGTATCCTCGCTGATAATGGCTGCACTGTTCCTGTTCTTCCTGAAGATATGCGGTTTATGCCCGAAATAATATTCAAAATACCTGGATGTGTTGTCGCTGCCTGTGGCAATTACGGCATCGTAATCGTCCTGTATCTTTTCGCTGAACTTTATGTAATCACCGTAGACCGGGTTGATGCCCTTAAGTATATCAGCTACCGCTCGTATCAGCTCACCGTCCTTGCTGCTTGTCCTGGCCAGTAACTTATTACCTGTTATAAGGACGCAGAGGAAGTCATGAAAACCGACCAGGGGTATATTACCTGCCATAATCACGGCAATCACCTTTTCCGGCTGTGCCTTTTTAAGGTCATAGTCCTGCAGCCAGTTTTCCAGCCTGTCCCTGCGCAGCATTGCGGCAATGGCCTCTGCCGAGCGCAGGACATTGTCTGGGGTGAACCACTTATTATTCTCCTCCTGCCTGTCCATTACCTTCCTTAGACTTCCGGCCTCCGGCGATGATGGTGATACTGAGGCTGCATCCTCCATTACCTGTCCAAGTGCAGCAAAAGCATCTATCCTTTGTTGAAGTGTAAGCATGCTGCAAAGATAGCCGACAAATGGAAAACGGCAACAGGATGATCCGCAGATTTCTGTTGCCGGTCCGGATCAGCCGCTCACTGCCAAGATTACTGCAGCTGATTGTTACAGGTGTTACCGCAGCTGACCGCCGCAGGTATTGTAGCGTTTGACCGCCGCAGGTATTGTAGCGTTTGACCGCCGCAGTTATTACTGCAGCTGGAAGTTCACTGTTATTGAGAAGCGGACCCTGACATTTTCTCCTCTTTGCTTACCGGGAGACCATGTGGGAGAGCTCTCAACCACCCTTATGGCTTCATTATCCAGTGAGGGGTCTACACCTCTCATTATCTCCGCGTTGCTTACCGTACCGTCAGGCTCCACCACAAACATAATAAACACCTTGCCCTGTATTCCGTTTTCCACCGCTATCGGAGGGTATGTTACATTCATCTGCACCCATTCGCGAAACTTGTTTAAATCGCCGCCCCGGAAGGTGGGCATGTCTTCCACCACCACGAATATCTCATCCCCGGCGTATCCGCTCTTTGTGTTTTCGGCCGGTGATACTTTGTCACCTGGCTTATCGGAGGAACGGATTACTTCCAGTGCTTCCGCCTTATCGGCATTGTCAAGGGGGTCAAGTTCCTCGCTTGAGCATGAGAAGAAACCGAAAGCAATGAATATAAATGGCACTGCAAACAGCAGCTTGAGCCCTGATCTTTTTTTACTTCTTCTTTTAGTCATCATAATCATACGTTTTTTAATTAATGAACGACCCGAAAAGCCGTTCTGTAATGTGAATATGCCTGT
>CAZGUR010000036.1:8152-15089 GCA_964529295.1 uncultured Rikenellaceae bacterium
TATTGAATATCTGGTTAAGTATAAGTCTCTGGTAGCTTATAACATTTTGCCCGGAATCAAGCATCTGCTCATCTGCCTCAAATTCGTGCAAGGCCTTGAGTGATCGGTCGTACAGGTAGGTGAAGGGGTTGAACCAGAACACTATACCCATTATCCTCAGCAGGACTATATCTATAAAATGCCTGTTGCTGATATGGTTCATCTCATGTTCCATTATAATATCCCTTGTCTCATCATCCAGGTCTGTACTTAAAAACACGTAGCCCAGGGCGGAAAAGCCTGATTCTTTCCCCGGTGGTGTGAGAACGATGTTTGATCCCTTTATCCTGTATCTGTGCACCAGCTTAAGCAGCCTGCCTGTGTTAAAGGCAAGTATGACAAAGGCAATAAAGCAGCCTGCCAGGTAGATAAGTGCCGCTGCCGGCAGCCTGTTTGATGCTTCACTGCCGCTGCCGTCCGCGTAAACATTTACCTGGTCGATGGGTATAATATTATCCAGGCCTGCGTTGATGGATGAAAGCATTCCCCCTGCATTGATATTTATCCTGATAAGAGGCAGGGTGAGTGACAGGATAATACCTGAAAGCAGGTAGAGGCGGTTTCTCCTGTATCTTGTATCATTGCTGATAAGCAGTAGATACATTATATAGAACAGGGCCATGTACACCGATGAAATTATCAGATACTGTTTCATTTTCCTGGTTTCTTTTTATTTGATATTTTCTCCTCCTCTTCCATCAGTTTTATTATATCCTCCATTTCCTTCAGGCTGATCTTCTTTTCGCGTGCAAAGAAACTGACCATCTTCTCAAATGAGTTGGAGAAGTAGTTGCTGACAAGGTTTGACATCTGTGACCTTGTGTATTCTTCTTTTGAGACCAGGGGGTAATACTCATGTGTACGTCCGTAGGCTGTGTGGCTTACAAATCCTTTGTCCTGGAGTATCCTGACAATGGTGCTGACCGTATTATAGGCCGGTCTGGGTTCGGGAAAATGCCTAAGTATGTCTTTTACAAATCCTTTCTCAATATCCCAGAGTATTTGCATTATCTGTTCCTCTGCTTTTGTAAGTTCTTTCATAGAATGATTATTTTAATCCTTTTATTCATAATATTGTTTCCCCGTTTATTCACTTTTATTCATGAGCGCATGTAGTTTTAAAATTTACCTTTAATATGGTATTGCTCTTCTTACTTCTCTATGGTTTCAAAGTATTTATCGTTTTGTAATAACAAATATATAACGAATATATTAGTTATACAACTAAATACTTAATTAATTATAAAATTGTTTGTTTTTAGGTTTATACCGGAGTATTCTCTGAAAAATATTGTATTTTTAAGTTCACAATGTATGCAAGCCCATGAGGAGAGCAGGATTATTTAAGGAGAATTTAAAAATATCGCTAAGGGCCATAGCCTCAAACAGGGTGCGGGCAGTATTGACCATGGCTATTATAGCTTTTGGTATAATGGCCCTGGTTGGTATATTGACAGCTATTGATGCCATCAAGGGCTCACTTACCAGCCAGTTTTCAATGATGGGGGCAAACACCTTTGCCATTACGAGCAGGGGGATGACCATTGTTATGGGAAATAATGAGACCCGGACAAAGAATCATGCCTATATTTCGTATCGTGAGGCAATGGAGTTTAAGGAGCGTTTTTCCGGTCCTGCCCATGTAAGTATGTCAGTCATTGTAAACGGTATGTCAACTGTTACCTACCGTGAAGAGGAAACCAATCCCATTGTACAGTTAAGCGGTGTTGATGAGAATTACCTTCAGGTTGGTGGCTATGAGATAGAGAAAGGCAGAGGTTTTTCAACAGAGGAAATAAACTCCTCACGCGCCCTGGCAATCATAGGTGCGGATGTGGCCAACACTGTTTTTAAGGCGGATATTGACCCGGTCGGGAAGGTTATTAATGTTAACGGTACAAGGCTTAAGGTAATAGGTGTTCTGAAGGCCAAAGGGGCAAGTGTAATATCCAGCGATAATGTATGTTTTATGCCTGTTACAACTGCCAGGCATTTCTTTTCAAGGCCCCGGATGGATTTCACTGTAACTGTGATGCCTTATGCACGTACCGATATTGACATACTCGCGGGCGAAGCAGAGGGTATGTTCAGGCTGGTGCGGGGACTCGATGCCCGTGATGAGTCGGATTTTAATATCACAAGGAGTAATGCTATTTCAGATCTTTTGATCGAGAATATAAAATTTGTCACTATTGCAGCCACCATAATAGGCCTGATAACCCTTATAGGTGCTGCCGTGGGGCTTATGAATATTATGCTTGTTTCGGTAACCGAGAGGACAAAGGAGATTGGTACCAGGAAGGCCATAGGGGCAAAGACATCAACCATAAAGCAGCAATTTCTTTATGAGTCTGTAATAATAGGGCAGATGGGTGGTATTCTGGGCATAATATCCGGAATATTAATAGGGAATCTGATATCCAGTGCTCTTCAGTCGAGTTTCATCCTGCCATGGAAATGGATTATAGGCGGGGTGCTTGTATGCTTTATTGTGGGAATAGTTTCAGGCTATTTCCCAGCGGTAAAAGCTGCAAGGGTTGACCCGATTGAAGCGCTCAGGTATGAATAATATTAGGAACTATGGAAATAAAAGTTATCCAGGAACAAAGTCAGAAGTGCCCCGGGATGTATTATGATCCGGGTAAAGAAGTACTTGTAATAGAGGGAAGGTCCATTCCGGAAAATCCCGAATCGGTTTACAATTCATTAAAGGACTGGATTGATGATTATTATCGCAATTCAGAAAGCCTGAATATGAAAATTGTTCTGGAATATATCAACAGTGGTTCATCAAAGCATCTCATGGAGGTGCTGAAGATGCTTAAGCAATACCAGACTGAAGGAAAGAAGCTGAAAATAAGATGGCTCTACGAGGAAGATGATGAGTCAATACTTGAGCTTGGTGAGCATTTCCGTGAGACAACCGGTCTTCCTATTGATATCGAGATGCTGATTGATTGATTATCAGGCAGCAATAAGAATAGTTTGTTATAAAAATGGAAAAGGCAAAAACGGATATTGATAATATACCGCTTCTGCCTTTGGTATGATATGCTTATATCCCGGGAATATTGCCGGTGTTATTCAGCTTAGCTCATAACTTTTTCTGCCAGGTCGACAACACGTTCCGAGTAGGCCCATTCATTATCGTACCATGCCAGCACCTTTATCATCTTTCCGTTGGTCATTGTACTGAGTGAGTCAAAGATGGATGAAGGTTTTGTATGTATAACATCAACCGAAACAATAGGATCTTCTGTATACTCAAGTATTCCCTTCATCGGTCCTTCCGCAGCTTCTTTCATGGCACTGTTGATCTCATCCCTGCTTACTTCTTTTTTAAGCACGGCAACAAGGTCTACCAGCGATCCTGTTGGAGTAGGCACCCTTACTGCCATACCATCCATCTTGCCTTTAAGTTCGGGGATTACAATACCAACAGCTTTGGCTGCACCTGTGGTTGTGGGTATCTGTGAAATGGCTGCTGATCTGGCCCGCCTCAGGTCTGAATGGGGAAAGTCGAGTATTACCTGGTCGTTGGTGTATGAATGAATGGTTGTCATAAATCCCTGCTCAATGCCGAAGCTGTCGTTCAGCACTTTGGCTACCGGGGCCAGGCAATTGGTTGTGCATGATGCATTAGACACACATTCATGTTCGGGTTTAAGTGCATCATCATTAACACCCAGTACTATTGTTGCATCTATCTCATCTTTTGAAGGCACGCAAAGTATAACTTTTTTTGCGCCGTTTTTCAGATGATCGCCATATCCGCCTTTCGGGCCTTCCTTAACACGGAAAACGCCTGTTGATTCAACAACGACATCCGGTGTTTCAGCCCATGGTATGGAAGCAGGATTTTTTTCAGAGCTGACCCTGATCTTCTTACCGTTAACGATTATGTCATCATTCTCATAGCTGACACCTTCAAAACGACCCTGTGTTGAATCGTATTTAAGGAGGTGCGCCAGTGTCTTGGTATCGGTGAGGTCATTTATCCCCACTACTTTTATGTCCTTTCTTTCAAGTGCAATTTTGAATACATTTCTTCCTATTCTGCCAAATCCATTAATGGCTAATTTAATTTCCGACATCTTTGTATATTTTTTAAAGTAAAATAATATGAAAGTGCAAAGATAAAAAATAAATAACTACCGGTGCAATTAACCGGCAAAAACTTGCATTGTAAAGCCTGGCATTATGGTTTAATGTTTTGAGAGGGTGTATATTATTTTCTGAAGAAGAGTGTGGGAATGCGGGTTGATTCCGGTTTAAGCGGATCAATAATTATACCTATCCTGTAACTCACAAAAAGGGTAAGGAATACTGCCCTGTTATCATCTGTGGCCATTATCGGCAGTTTTTTTGTATATGCTTCGAGAGAGCTCCCCAGTTCTATTGCATGGATAAGCTTATCATCCTGGCTGTATTCAAAATTAAAACCTCCCTTGATAAATAATCCCGGGTACACTTTCGTTTCGCTTATCCCTTTGAAGAAGGATGCTTTATTATATATATCGGTAACGGAATGTATATCATTGCTGAATTTCTCCTTTCTTATTTCATAGCTGTAATCAGGCGAGTAATACAGGATATTATAATATATTGGTTTAGCCAGCGCAAGGGATGGTCCCCCGGAATAGAAATACCTTATGGCCACTCCTCCCAGGTCCATTTTCCTGAAAATCTCATGCTGGTGGCCAATTGAGCCGCGGACGGAGAAAATACTGTTCATCTTGCCAAATACAAAGCTGCCGCCTGCCTGCACCCATGGGTTGGAAAGTTTTACTTCCTTTGGGTGCTTAATAATATTAATATCTATATCTATTATTCTTTTATTAAGGAAGTCAAGGCGCTTACCCTCACGGTAACTTATACCCAGTCCGTTTGTGTTAAGATTGAGACCCAGGGTTCTTTCATTCCTGTAGAAAACCTTTTCCTGCTCATCAATCTCTCCCTGTGCAGACAGAGAAAATGAAACAGCCACTATAAAAAAAAATATAGTCAGCAGTCTTTTCATGGTCTACTGAATTTATGAATGAAAAATGAACCGGTGAACAGTCCGGTCTTAAACGTGGTGCTCCGTGTCAGTTCCTGCATCGGTGTAGGCCGGACACACGTCGTTATTACATGAACTGAGTGCCAGTGCCAGTACAAAGGCTACCGCTAATACAAGTGCAAATCTTTTCATCTGTTAAAGTTTTTAACTCCAGCAAAAATAATCTTTTAAACGTAATTACAACAATTTTATTGAACAAGCTTTATACCAAAAATAAAAAAAATAATAAAAAAATTCAAAAAAGAAGGCCGGCATTCGTGATGCCGGCTCTTCTGATTATTATCAATAAAACAATTATACAGCTATAGTGTTCATCTGAAAAGGGGTAAATTTCCAGGCGACCAGTCAATATCCACTGTACTGAGTTCATTTTTCAGGTTCATCATCAGGCTGTGTATCTCTTCCAGCTCATTATACTGCCCGCTGAAATCTTCCAGTGCAATATCATACTGTTCTCTTTGTGAACCTGTAATATTATTGTCGCTTCCTGATGATGCACTGACGGCAAATCTCATCCTGTTCATAATGGATGGTTCCGTTGCATCAACCCTGGCTCCATCTGTCCGCCTGCCAATAAGAGCGAGGATAACTGCATCCAGTCTCTTTTCGATATTTTTTGAAGCATTCATCAGATCATGGGTGTTTGCAGCTGTTCTTTTCAGTTCAGATCTTAAATTACTCATCTCACCTTTCATACTGTTTGTGTATGAATATGTTTCCGAGATTGTGCTGTACATATCTGAAGCCTTTTTAAGGAATTCAAACTTTGTCTTATAGTCCGGTGTCCCAAGGGCATTATTATCCAGTGCCTTTACAGTGAACTCTTTCTCCGCACCAAGATCAATATATTCACCCCTTACATATTTCTCCATTGACACTGAGTACTTTCCGGGGGGCACTGCGGGTCCGCGCCTGTCGAGGTAACTCATATCCCATGTCACTGTTCCGATACCGGATCGCAGAGGTGTTTCTATCTTTCTCATTATTTCACCATTGCTGTCAGTTATTGTAAATATCAGCATTGCTCTTTCTTCCTGAGCTTCGGCAATAAGATCTTCATCGCTGGGATAGGATATTTCCCTGCCCTGTTTTTCGGCTTCGCGCTGTGCTTTCAGTCTTTTCTGCTTCAGTGTTTCATAACCCTCTTTCACATTATATATAAGCTTTACTTCAGGACTGGGGTTGGGTATACTGAAATGCACTTCACCCTGGTAATTCTGGTTACTGCTCGGGTAGTAGAGCAGACCGTCCTTAATATCGAATATATGTGCATCCCTGTCCATCACCTCTTTATTCAGCTGCCTGAGGTATGAATAGTCATCAAGTATATACCATCCTCTTCCGAAGGTGGCTACTGCAAGATCGTTTTCCCTTTCCTGTATATCAAGATCCTTAACCTGTATTGTCGGGAGGCCGTTTCTCAGCCTGAACCATTCGTCTCCCTTGTTGAGGGTAACCCATACACCCCATTCGGTACCTATAAACAGTATATTCGGGTCAATATGGTCTTCCTGTATAACATAGATGGTGCCCTCGGGCAGGTTTGAGGCTATCGGTGTCCATGACTCTCCCTTATCGGTACTCTTTATTATATACGGGGTGAAATCACTGGCATTTTTCCTTCCGTCAAAGCATGCATAAACTGTGTTTACATCATGCTGTGAGGGGAGTACATAGTTTACAAAGGTCATATCCGGCACTCCCGGGAAGCTTGAATATTTAATCCAGTTTTCACCGTCATCATCTGTTCTCCAGATAAGTCCGTCATCAGTGCCTGCATAAATCATACCCTGTGAAAGGGGTGATTCGGCCAGTGCAAAGATATTACCGAAGGGTGAT
>CAZGUR010000036.1:15099-17819 GCA_964529295.1 uncultured Rikenellaceae bacterium
TCTTGGCTACTGCTTCCGGTGGCCATATCTTACCCATCATCGGGAGGAGGTCAACATCGAGCTGCCTGGTAAGGTCGGGACTTATTTCTTTCCATGACTCACCGCGGTCAGTGCTCTTGAGTACTTTGTTGGCTGCCACATATAATGTTTTGCTGTCGAAGGGACTTATGAAATATGGCGTATTCCAGTTAAACCTGTATATCTCATCACCGGCGGGTTGAGGCTTGATGGAAACTGAATTACCCGTTCTTTCATCGTACCTGCGCAGTCCGCAATACTGTGATTCGGCATAATGAATATCGGGGTTATCCGGATCGGGTATTGAAAGATAGCCATCACCACCTATGGTATATGTAAAGTCTGCATTTACAAGGTTCCTTCTTATGGTCCTGTTGGGACCGTACCATGAGCCATTATCCTGTGTCCCCCCGTATACATTATAGAAGGGGTAGTCATTATCTGTTCTTACATGATAATACTGTGTTACCGGGAAATTGGATTTAAAGATCCAGTTCCGGCCCCTGTCCCAGCTTTCATATATACCTCCGTCGCAGCCCATCAGGTAGTAATTCGTGTTATCCGGATCAATCCACATGGCATGGTTATCAACATGTTTGTTTTTATCACCAAGATATTCCCATGTACTACCACCGTCATCACTGACCCTGTTTCGTACGTCCATTGATATTATGCGATCCGGATCAGCAGGATCAGCATATATTTCAACGTAATACTGGGGACTCCTGGCAATCTCATCGCTCATCCTTGTCCAGCTTTCCCCCATATCATCGGAGCGCCAGAACCCGCCTTTGCTTTCCGGCAGTTCAATCATGGCATATATGATATCAGGGTTGGGAGGGGATAGGGCAAGGCCTATGCGGCCTACATCGCCTGAGGGCAGTCCTTTTGTCAGCTTATACCATGTTTCGCCGGCATCAACTGATTTATAGAGGGCCGAATTGGGACCACCGTTAATTTTTGAGTACACCCTTCTTTCCCTCTGGTGTGCGGCTGCATATAATATATCCGGATTGCGCGGATCCATCTCCATATCCGTAATGCCGGTATATTCACCTATATACAGTACCTGTTCCCATGTTTTGCCGCCATCTGTGGTTTTGTATAATCCGCGCTCTCCACCCGGTCCCCATGCGGGCCCCTGTGATGCAACATAAACAACATCCGTATTCCTTGGATCTATCATTATTTTGCCAATGTGCTCAGACTCTTTTAATCCCACATTTGTCCATGTCTTGCCCGCGTCGGTTGTTTTATAAACACCGTCGCCATAGGCAAGGTTCCTCTGCGAGTTATTCTCGCCCGTTCCGGCCCATACTATATTGGGGTTTACGGGGTCGATGGCCAGTGCTCCTATACTGAATACCGGCTTATTATCAAAAACAGGGGTAAAGGTTGTTCCCTTGTTTTCCGTTTTCCATAGTCCGCCCGAGGCAACGCCCACATAATACTCTGAGGGATCTTCCGGGTTAACTGCAAAATCAGCTATGCGGCCTGAATAGGATGCAGGGCCTATAAGTCTGAACTTCAATGCACTGAGCATTGAGGAGTTTGCTTTTAATTCATCAGTTTCCTGCCCGGCATTCCTCTGCCTTCTCTGTGCTTCTGCCGGCTGGCTTACTGCTGTAAACAGGATGATAAGTGATAATAGCATCATCGCTGCGTAATTATTTCTGTTTTTCATAAGTGATATTTTTTGGGTTATTAATCAGGGTTCTGTTTTTTCAGTGTAAAGCTACATAATAATTTTTTTTGTGCCCTATGATGTGTTGACTGTTACTTAACAGTTTTTTGCTGCTTCAATTATCAGTCAGGCATAGATTCTCAAAAAAATCCGCTTATTCGGCAGAACCTTAAGTGAGATCTTCCTGCTGTGCGGGCAAGCGGGTGCAAATATTCAAAAATCCTCATAGCCTGCAGAACTATCAGTGAGATCTTCCTGCTGTGCGGGCAAGCGGGTGCAAATATTCAAAAATCCTCATAGCCTGCAGAACTATCAGTGAGATCTTCCTGCTGTACCGTTACCAGGTATATATTCTCAGGAATCTGCTTATTCTTCAGAACAAAACAGCTTTAATAATTGTATAGATAATTGATGAAGTGAGTTTTGTCGTTCTTCATTTACAGTGAATTAATAATACCAGAGAATATGAAAACAGTATATATATTATCATTTACAGTAATATTGATAGCTATGGGAAACAGCACGAGTGGACAGGAAAGATATAACTTCCTGAATGATATTGAGAAATATGTTATTGAGGACAAAGGTACAGAGAGGGCCTGGACAGGCAGGTATACTGAAAATAAAGATGATGGCACTTACCTGTGCAAGCGTTGCGGGCAGGCTCTTTACAGGTCTGACGATAAGTTTGATTCGCGCTGCGGCTGGCCCAGCTTTGATGATGAGATAGCCGGTTCGGTAGACAGAATACCTGATGCTGACGGGATAAGGACCGAGATTGTATGTTCCAACTGCGGAGCCCACCTGGGACATGAATTCAGGGGCGAAGGGTTTACGGACAAGAATATCCGGCACTGTGTGAATTCTGTTTCTATAGATTTTGTCGGAGATGAAATAGGCAGCGGCAGTTATGAGACAGCAATACTGGCAGGAGGTTGTTTCTGGGGGGTTGAATACTATCTGCAGAAGATGGATGGTGTTGAATCGGTTGTTTCAGGATATATAGGGGGTCATGTAA
>CAZGUR010000037.1:0-17537 GCA_964529295.1 uncultured Rikenellaceae bacterium
CAATGTTCCATTGTCCACAAAACTCAACGCTGAAGAAGTAAGATTCAGGCTTAATCACTCAGAATCGCGTTTTATTATGGTATCAGCCCTGCAAACGCCAAAATTGATGGAGGTAATAGCTGAGTGCAGTACCATTGAAAAAATAATATGTTTTGAAAGAAAAGAGGAGTATTCTGAAAATGAAATCCATTTCAACCAGGTAAGGAAGCTTGGCAAGGAATGGCTTTCAGAGGAAGATAATGCCAGTGCTTTCCAGGAAAAATATAAAAGCATCAGTCCGGATCACTTTGCTAATATCTGTTACACATCAGGAACCACCGCAGACCCCAAGGGCATTATACTCACTCATGGTAATTATATCACCAACTGTTACCAGGCCTACAGTCTTATGGATATTCCTCCTTACTGGAAAACACTGCTGTACCTTCCATGGGATCACTCCTTTGCACATACAGCCGCAATATTTGCTTTTATGGGTAAAGGTGCAAGTCTGGCTTCAGTAAAACAGGGTGCATCACCAATGGAGACCCTGAGAAATTTCCCGGTCAATATGAGGGAGATAAAACCCAATATATTATTAAGTGCACCTGCTGTATCAAAAAATTTCAAAAAAAACATAGAAAAGGGAGTAAAGGAGAAAGGCAAAATCACTGCCTTTATGTTCGATACAGGTATTAAAACTGCATATGCCTACAATAAGGAAGGCTGGAACAGGGGGACAGGTGCATCAAGGCTGCTGGGTCCGCTGCTTAAGTTATTCGATAAGCTGGTTTTTTCAAAAATACGTGATTTCTTTGGCGGGGAACTGGAATATTTTATTGGCGGAGCAGCACTGCTCGACATTGAGCTGCAAAAATTCTTTTATGCTATAGGTGTTCCCGTCTTCCAGGGCTACGGATTATCTGAGGCCTCGCCTATAATAAGTTCCAATTCCAAAACCAACCATAAGCTCGGATCCTCGGGTAAGCTTGTCAATAATATGGAATTAAAAATATGTGACGAGGAGGGCAATTCTCTGCCTGTAGGTGAAAAAGGTGAAATAGTTATCAAGGGCGGGAATGTGATGCATGGTTACTGGAAAAATGAACTTGCCACCAAACAGACCATAAGGGATGGCTGGTTGCATACAGGAGACCTTGGCTACCTTGATGACGATGCTTACCTGTATGTACTGGGCCGCTTCAAGAGCCTTCTTATTTCGGATGACGGAGAAAAATACAGTCCGGAAAGCATTGAAGAAGCTATTATGGAACAATCAAAGTATATTGACCAGTGTATACTGCATAATAATCAGCAGCCCTATACGGTTGGACTGGTAGTGCCGAACCAGCACAATCTAAAGTCATTCCTTGATGATAAAAATATCACTGCTGATTCAGAAGAGGGTAAACGTGCAGTGCTGATGCTTATAGAGAAGGAAATAAATGAATACCGGACCAACGGTAAATATTCCAAAATGTTCCCGCAACGCTGGCTGCCTGTTGCACTGGGCGTACTGGATGAAGGATTTACCGAAGATAACGGCCTGGTGAATGCCACAGTCAAGGTTGTCAGGGGAAAAGTGATAAATAAATATGCTGATCTTATCAACTTTCTTTATACCCCTGCAGCCAAAGCCATCTCAAATGAGAGAAATATTGAGGCTGTGGAAAAAATGAAACTTGGATAAAGCTATTCACTTAACACAGCCTTTCTGATCACACCACCAACCTGCTCTTAAATGGCAAAAAGGTCATAAAATCAGCATGATGCACTATATATGCCTCTGTTGTTCTTTTGATATGGTCACCTTCACCCGCGTGGGCTGCAATGATATGGCACACTTCAGGAGGCAGTCCGCATTCCTCCGCCAGTGACACACCGGAAAACGGATGCCTGAGATATTTTCCGTATACTCCCTGCACAGCCTTTCCGTCACTGTCCTTTACATATTCAAGGAGTTTTCCCACGTCAGCCAGTATGGCACCGGAAATCAATATATCCATATCAACCGGCAGTTCATTCTTAAAAAATTCATTCATCTTTTTCCCGCTTTCCTGTGCAACATGCACCACACACCTCTTATGTGCCATAAAACTCACCTTAAGATCGGGGCCGCAGAGGAGGGTAAAAGGTATTGTTTGCAAATCACTGGCCTCAAGCACACTCCTCTCAAGAGCTATCTCCCATACCCTGGCTGTCTTCTCTTTCAGTTCTTCATTACTGATCCAGTCAAGCTCAGGCCAGAGCTTATATACTTCATTATTCATATATTATCCGGTTTAAAGGTTCGATATTATTTCATCTGTCATTTGAATCGTGCTGGCTGCACCATTCTTAATAACATCAGGATGACCGTGCATCTTCATCATATCATAGGTACGGACCCTGCCTTCGCTTATTACCCTGGCCACAGCTTTACGTATTTTGGCTGAGATATCTTTCTCATCTATAAAATCAAGCATCATGCAGGCTGATTCTATCATTGCGATAGGGTTAACGATAGGTATATCGAATTCTGCATACTTGGGAGCCGAGCCGTGAGTGGGTTCAAAAACACCTATTCCATCTGCAGAAAACTGAGCCGAACATGCAAATCCCAGTCCACCGATAAGACCTGCAAAAGCATCTGATACTATGTCACCAAACATATTTCCGGCTACTATAACACCATAGTCCTCAGGATTCTTGGTAAGCCACATCATCTGTGCATCGATATTGGTGTTCCATAACTGAATATCAGGAAATTCATCTTTCTTTATTTCCTTTGCCAGCTTAAGCATCATACCCGATGTTTCCCTTATAACATTGGGTTTTTCACAAACGGTGACCGACTTATACCCGTACTCACGTGCATGGTTAAAAGCAGCCCTCACTATTCTCTCGGTTGCTTTTTTGGAAAAGATACGGGTTGAAACTGATATCTCCTCAACAGGCACAGAGCCGAAATTCTTAATAAACTTTGGATGGGTCATCAATGCCTTATAAACAATTGACGGAGGATTCGACCATTCAACACCGCCATACAGTCCCTCTGTATTCTGCCTGAATATAGCCACATCTACAGGTGGCTCATCAAATGAACCTTCCCTGTTCCTCCTTATGAAATTAAGAGGATTGCCTTTATAAGTGCGGCAGGGACGCAAACATATATCAAGGTTAAAATGCTGACGTAATCCAACAATGGGACTTGAATAAACCAGGCCTTTATTTTTCAGTGAGGGATGCAGTTCACTGTCTGCCTCATCCTTTGGCTTGGATGTGATAGCACCAAAAAGGGCTATCCTGTGCTTTTCAATAAGATCAATTGTTCTCTGGGGTAAGGGATTACCTTCTTTAACCCAGTACTCCCATCCAATATCACCGTGCACATAATCGGCTTCAAAACCTGCGGCATTCAACACTCTTATAGATTGTTCAAGCACTGTTCCACCGATACCATCCCCGGGAAGTGCTACTATTTTTCTTCTTTCCATAGTAAGTATTGCTTTAATTTTAGCGTTAAAAATTTCTTAGTTAAAATAAGTATTTTTTTTTGTTAAGAAAAACCGGAGAGAATAATTATATATAAATCCTTACCCGGTTTTTGATACCTTGTTGTGAAAATTTTATACTTTTGGATCCTTGAATGCACCCAAACAATTGATATGATATTTGATAATCTTGAGCCGGCCGCTGTGTGGAACTATTTTTATGAAATATGCCAGATACCAAGGCTTTCAAAAAATGAGGATAAGATAAGGGAATACCTGCTTGCCTTTGCCAGTGAACACAAGCTTGAGTCAAAGACCGACAGGGCCGGCAATGTTCTTATTATCAAGCCTGCCAGTCCGGGTTATGAGAATCGGAAAAGCGTGGTTCTTCAGAGCCATATGGATATGGTTGGAGAAAAGGATGCAAAGACAGAGCATGACTGGGAAAAAGATCCTATACAACCATATATAGAAGGTAAATGGGTCAGGGCAAAAGACACCACCCTGGGAGCAGATGATGGTATCGGTATCGCGGTTTCACTGGCCCTGTTATCAGACAGTGAGATAAGAACAGGAAGGATTGAATGTCTGTTTACCGCTGACGAGGAAACAGGAATGACAGGAGCCATTGAGCTGGAAAAGGGATTTTTCAGCAGCCGGATACTTATTAACCTCGATTCCGAGGATGAAGGAGAATTATTTATCGGTTGTGCCGGTGGTATAGATACGATTGCTGAAATGTCATACAGGGAGGAAAAGGCCGATCCGGATCAGGATGCACTGAATATATCTCTGACAGGTCTGCAGGGTGGTCATTCCGGTGATGAGATACATAAGGGATTTGCCAATTCCGTGAAACTGATGACCGGCTTGTTGCAGAAGCTTATTTCTGAGTATGGTATCAGGATATCACGCTTTACAGGTGGAAACCTCAGGAATGCCATACCCAGGGAGGCATTCGCAGATATCACATGTGAAAAAATGCACAGGGATAAGGTCATCAAATCTACAATGACATACCTGGAGGAAATGAGAAGCAGGTATAAAGATACCGAAGCTGGCATGGACATCCGTATAAAAGAATCCGGACCGGCCTCAACCCTTATTGACCTTAACACTCAAAAATCACTGCTCAGGGCTCTTGAAGAATGCCCGCACGGTGTAATAGCATGGTCAAAGGATATGGAAGGGCTGGTTGAGACTTCTACAAACCTTGCTTCTGTAAAATTTATTAACGGGCATATTAAGATAGTGACAAGTCAGAGGAGTTCGGTTGATTCAGCGAAGAATAAAATTGCTGACCGCATTAACAAGATATTCTCGGACAATAATGCTGTTGTCCGACATTCTGACGGATATCCTGGCTGGGAACCTGACACTGACTCTGAGATACTTAAGATAACTTCCTTATCCTACCGTAAACTCTTTGGCAATGACCCTGTTATCAGGGCTATACATGCCGGACTGGAATGCGGACTTATACTGGAGAAATATCCCGGACTGGATATGATATCATTCGGACCCACAATACTGGGTGCTCACACTCCACAGGAAAGGCTTGATATAGAAACTACAAAAAAGTTCTGGGATCTGCTGGTGGATGTTATTAAAAATATCCCGGCTGCTTAAGATACTTTCTCAAATTCATTCTTGCTGGCTCCGCAAACAGGGCATGTCCAGTCATCAGGCAGATCATCAAAGGAAGTGCCATTATCTATTCCCCCTGCCGGATCTCCTTCTTCAGGATTATACTCATAACCACAAACAGTACATTTATAAATATTCATAACATCTTATTTTAGGTAGCCGGAGCTACTGTTAGACTTTCACTTTTCTTACAATATCAATCACTGTTCCATCAACCCATTTTATAGCTGCAATAACTTTTTCATCCGGGGCCGCTCTTTCAGGTTTACCACATATTATCTCGGCTTCCTCCTTCAGTTCATGTATTGAACGGACAGGCAGGCCCGATCCCTTAACTGCCTCTTCCAGGTCTTTTCTGAGCGGATTAATTGCTATCCCTCTTTCAGTTACTATAACATCAATGAGCTCTCCCGGTCCGCACAGGGTTGTCACCTCATCAATTATAACAGGCACCCTGTCTCTCATAAGTGGAAGAGGAAGGATAACCGTTTTGGAGAAGAGACAGTTTTGCCACCCTCCTATACCATGCAGCAGGTAACCGTCTGAATGGGTAACAACATTGGCATTGAAATTAATATCCACCTCTGTAGCTCCGAGGATTGCCACATCAACAAGTGGGGCAAAGTTGCCTTTGCCGTGATAGTTATAACTTGTAAAAGGACTGGTCCATACATGTCCCGGGTTATCCCTCATTGACCTTACTCCATCGAGATCAAAAGTCTGGCCATCCAGTATATAATCAACGAGGTTTTCCTCAAGCATTGAAACAAGGTACTTATTGCTGCCGCCGCGTGCAAACCTTGCCCTAATGCCTTTTTCTTTCATAATGGATTTAAAAAACTCACCCACAGCCAGGGAAGTACCCCCTGCACCACTCTGAAAAGAGAATCCATCCCTTATAATACCTGCGGCATCACAGAATTTTGCTGTTAATTCAGCGAGCAAAAGCCTGTCAGGACTCTTTGTTATCCTTGTAGTACCTGATATTATTCTTTCAGGTATGCCCAGTTTATCCACTTCAACGGTATAGTCAACATAATTACCCTGTATCTGCCATGGGATGCATGGGAACGGTACCATATTATCTGTTACCACTATCACCTTATCTGCATACTGTGAATCGGCCAGGGCAAAGCCAAGCAGTCCGCATGCGGAATCACCGTCCAGTCCGTTGGCATTACCAAAGGGATCGGCTGCGGGGGCACCTATAAGGGCAATATCTATCTCTACCTCACCATCCTGAACGGCCTGGTACCTGCCTCCGTGTGATCTCAGCACAGCCATTCCTTTCATATTTCCTTCCGACACATACTTACCAAGGGGACCGTTCATGCTTCCTTCAATATGATGGATTGTACCATCTTCCAGGTATTGTATAAGATGCTCGTGACAGGGAAAAGAGGCTGAAGGAAACCACCTTATATCTTTTATTTCCAGCTCACTGATAGCGTCAAACAACATATTGGCCACAAGGTCGCCATTCCTGAAATGGTGATGGGTTGATATCGTCATACCGTTTTTTATCCCGGCTTTCACCAGTGCCTCCTTTATCGTGTCAACCTGTTTATTCCCATCGTCGGGATAGTCACTGCAACTGGAAATCCGTGGAGCATATTTTCTCCCCTCAGGTTTATATTTACCCACACCCTTGAACGGCACAGCCTGCTGACCGTTTATTTCTGTTACAACATACCGCCCTGCGGCATTCCTGACAAGATTATCCGCCATAATCAAATAATGGTATTAGTTTAATTATCATCATTAACGCTTTCCTCGGGCATCAGCTGAAGTCTTTCAGCCAGGTCAATTGTACGGAGAGCCCTTGCCACTACCGGCGGGTCAATCATCTTTGATCCGATTGCAACCACACCATGTCCTTTCTCTTCCGCCTCACGATATGCTTTTACTATCCTGGCTGCCTTCTCTATCTCTTCCATACCGGGTGCAAAAGCATCCTTTATCACTTGTATCTGCCTTGGATGTATACATCCCATTCCCTCAAAACCGTATGACTTTGATACTTCTGCAGTTTTTCTCAGTGCTTCCATATCGGACACATCGGAAAAAACAGAATCAATAGCCTGCACACCGGCAGCCCTGGCAGCGTTAACCAGTCTCAGTCGTGCATAAAGCGATTCAGTACCTTCATTAGTCCTCTGCACCCCAAGATCAGCCGTATAATCTTCGAGTCCGATTGCAAGGGCAACAACATTTTTGCTGGCAGAAGCAATTTCAAATGCCTTTTCAACACCAAGAGCTGTTTCGATTATGGGCATAAAGAAAAGTTCATGCCCGGTCCCTGCCAGATCAAGTATTTTCGACGATTCACTTTCCAGCTTTTTTATATATTCAGCATTTTCACATTTGGGCACCAGGATAAGATGAACATTATGAGGCAATATATACTTCAGATCTTCAATGCCTCTCTCTCCCTGGTTTATCCTAACCATTCTCTCGGCGCCATAAAAATTTATTTGCCTGAGGGCGTTCCTTACAAGAAACCTGGCCTCATCTTTTTTAGCCGGTGCCACAGAATCTTCAAGATCGAGAATAACACCATCCGGTGAATGCAGTCCGGCATTAAGCATCATGCTTGGCGTATTGCCTGGAAGGTAAAGACGACTGAACCTGAACCGCTTACGATCAGATCCATAAATATTAGCTTCAATCATCTCCGGTAAAAGTTCCTTATCGCTGTCCACATGAGCTTTTACAGCTGCCTCAAGCCGGGCCATCAGAACAAATGGCAGAGCACCGGAATCATTAATTTCAATAATAGCATTTTTGATACCAAAATAATTCAGCCCTTTCTCCAGTTCGGCAGTAATTGACTTAGCATACATCGATTTCACCTTTGAGGCAAGTTTGATTTCGATTCCACCGCTTTTTGTGGGTTCAAACTTTAGCTCACAGTCAGATCTTATCCTGGGACCTGCATTCCCCGTTACAGCAATTTTACCCATACGCTTATGTTTGAATACTGGTTATACAAACCTAAAGATACATAAAAAATTATCCAAGAAAACTAAGTAATATTCCGGCTGCAACAGCTGAACCGATTACACCAGATACATTAGGTGTCATGGCATGCATCAGCAGGTGGTTTGTGGGATCGGCTTTAAGGCCTTCAGCCTGTACAACCCGTGCACTGTCAGGTACAGCAGACACTCCTGCAGCTCCCACCAGGGGATTAATCCTGTTATTGCCTCTCAAAAAGAGATTCATAAATTTAGCAAACATCAATCCACCCCCTGTTGCAATCATAAAGGAGACAGCTCCAAGCAAAAAGATCAGCAATGAATCGGGTGTGAGAAATACATCTGCCTGCGTTGAAGCACCCACCGTCAGCCCAAGCAAAATAGTAACAATATCTACCATTGATGTCCGGGCTGTTTCGGCAAGGCGTTTTGTCACGCCTGATTCCTTGAGCAGGTTGCCAAAGAAAAGCATTCCCAGAAGCGGCAGTGAGCTTGGCGAGATAAAGGCTGTTAACAGTAATCCAATAATAGGAAACAGTATTTTCTCTGTCTTTGACACCGCCCTGGGAGGTTTCATCCGTATTTTCCTTTCCCTTTTTGTTGTCAGCAGTCTCATTATTGGTGGCTGAATAACAGGCACCAGGGCCATATATGAATATGCCGCTATAGCTATTGGTCCAATTAGATTTTTAACAGTTGTTCCGTCTGGAAGGATATTAACACCATTAGCCAATCGGGACGACAGGAAAATAGCAGTAGGTCCGTCCGCCCCTCCTATTATACCTATTGCCCCTGCTTCCGGGGGAGAAAAGTTAAGCATCAGGGCTCCCAGGAAGGTCAGGAAAATACCTATCTGTGCAGCTGCACCCAGTAACATGAGCCTTGGGTTTGACAGCAGGGATGAAAAATCGGTCATTGCCCCTAGCCCAAGGAATATGAGCGGCGGGTATACTCCTTTCAAAACTCCGAAATACAGGTAGTTAAGTACGCTGCCCGACTGATATATCCCAAGTTGCAGATTAACATCCCCTTCCTGGTAAAAAGGTATATTACCGATTATTATTCCGGTACCTATTGGTATCAGCAACAGTGGTTCATAATCATATTTTATTGCAAGAAAGATAAAGACAAGACCAATGATGATCATTGCAATATGGCCCCTTGTTGCATTCCTGAAACCTGAATACTCCCAGAATTTCAAAAGGCCTTTCATGGCCCCGCCCGTATTGCCATCCTCTTCAGTTAAAATATTCTGAGGAGCATTTTCAACATACTCTTTATCCTGCTTCCTTTCATTACCGGGCTTAACAAATGCTGTCCAGCTCAGAGAAAGTATAACAAGGATGCCAATAACAGTTAAAAACCTCTTCATAATCAATTCATTTCAATTAAAACTTCTTCCTGTAGCACTGATTGTCCATTAGCTACTTTAACCGAAACGATTTCACCATCCTGTTCAGCTTTTATCTCATTCTCCATCTTCATAGCTTCCATTATTAACAGCTTCTGTCCTTTTGTAACCTTATCACCCGGCTTAACCATTACCTGCAAAATGATCCCGGGCAGCGGAGCCTTTATTTCAAGTTTCGGACCTCCTTCTTTCCTGTCAATATTCTTCTGGGGCTCTCTTAACACAGGACGCACCAGTGTAGGTGTCTTTACAGGCTTTACCTCTTTATGGATCTCTACAAGGTAAGAAGTGCCATTGACCTCGATCTTTGCCATATCACCTTCCACCTCCAATATCTCAACCTCGTATTTATTGCCGTTTATTGTAAATTTATAGTTTTTCATCGCACTGTATCTTAACGTTCAAGGTTTCTCATATTATACAATTTCGAATTCCATGGTGAATATGATTTAGACACTTTTCTTATAGTAATTACATTACTCTCATAATCATGTATCTCGTCAAAATAAAGGTACAAGGCGGTTGCTATAGCCGCATTAAGCTCTCCTGTCACAACCTGCTTTTCAGAATCATCCACAGCCCTTCCTTCCCTGGCGGCACGGTGGTACATCTTGATCTTAAAAAAAAAGGGCATTACATATCTGAACACCAGGTAAAGAATTATCAGTGAGAGAAATACTACCAGGTATCCTGTAATAACTATTATTGTTGACTGGCGGTCAACCGCCGCGAATGTATTTAAAAATACTGCTATATTATTCATATCAGTCTTTTTATAATGGCATATTGGAATGTTTCTTCATTGGTCCCGGATCTTTCTTGGTAGCCAGTGTACGTAAGGCCCTTATCACCCTGAACCGTGTATTCCTGGGTTCAATAACATCATCCAGATAACCATAGCGGGCTGCCTCATAGGGATTGGCAAATTTATCCCGGTATTCATCCTCCTTTTCACTCACATAGGCTGCTCTCTCTTCATCATCCTCTATTTCTGATATTTTTCGGCCTTCGAGTACTTCTATAGCTCCCCTTGGACCCATTACAGCAATCTCTGCTGATGGCCATGCATAATTTATATCTCCTCTCAGCTGTTTGGAGGACATCACACAATGGGCTCCGCCGTAAGATTTTCTGAGCGTTACGGTAACCTTGGGAACTGTGGCCTCACCGTAAGCAAACATAAGTTTAGCCCCGTGTATAATAATACCACCGTATTCCTGGCTGCTGCCCGGGAGGAATCCGGGTACATCGACAAACGTAACCAGGGGGATATTAAAGGCATCACAGAACCTGACAAAGCGTGCTGCTTTTCTTGAAGCATCAATATCCAGCACACCGGCAAGGAAGTTCGGCTGGTTGGCCACTATGCCAACGGACATACCACCCATCCTGGCAAAGCCAACAACAATATTCTTTGCATAATTGGCATGTACTTCAAGAAACTCCTCGTTATCCACCACATAATAAATTACATCTCTCACATTATATGGTTGATTCGGGTTCACAGGTATCAAAAGGTTAAGATCGTCCTCCAGCCTGTCAATAGGATCATCGCAATCATACACAGGAGCTTCCTCAAGGTTATTCTGCGGCAGGTAACTAAGCAGTTTTCTTATCATCAACAGTCCTTCTTCCTCATCTTCAACAACAAACTGTGCAACACCTGATTTTGTTGAATGCACACGTGCTCCTCCCAGGTCTTCCGTGGATATCTCCTCCCCTGTAACCGTACGGGTAACTTTAGGTCCCGTAACAAACATATAGCTGCTCTGCTCACTCATAATTATAAAATCTGTCAGGGCAGGTGAATAGACAGCACCACCTGCACAGGGACCGAATATTGCAGAAATCTGAGGAATAACACCTGAAGCCAGGATATTCCGTTCAAAAATCTCGGAATAACCGGCCAGGCTCCTTACCCCTTCCTGTATTCTTGCACCCCCGCTATCGTTTATACCAATAACAGGTGCTCCCACTTTCATTGCCTGGTCCATGACCTTACAGATCTTGTTGGCAAAGGTTTCTGACAGCGATCCACCGAAAACAGTAAAATCCTGGGCAAAGACATATACCACACGACCGTCAATCGTACCATGACCTGTCACCACACCATCCGAAAGAAACTTTTTATCTTTAAGCCCGAAATCCTCTGTCCGGTGTGTAACAAACATATCATATTCTTCAAAACTGCCTTCGTCAAGAAGAATATCAATGCGTTCGCGGGCTGTCATTTTGCCTTTTGAATGCTGGGCAAGTATCCTCTTCTCCCCGCCTCCCATCTTGGCCTTCTCACGCAGCTCAATTAATTGCTTTATCTTATCCTGGCTATCCATGGTTAAAATATTAACTGTAATTATTCAGATTTATCTTCACACAGTTCTGTCAGCACTCCAAATGTGGACCGGGGATGCAGAAAAGCTATATCCAGACCTTCAGCTCCCTTCCTTGGTTTGGAGTCGATAAGCCTTACACCCTTATTCTCTGCCTCCCTGAGCTTTTCATCCAGGTCTCTGACCGCAAAAGCCAGGTGATGAATACCTTCGCCTTTCTTCTCGATATATCTACCTACCGGTCCATCCGGATCTGTTGATTCCAGCAATTCAATCTTTGTCTGACCGATTTTAAAAAAGGCAGTACGTACTTTTTGATCACTTACTTCTTCAATGCTGTAACATTTAAGTCCAAGTACATTCTCATAGAATGGTATGGCTTCATCAAGGCTCTTTACAGCTATTCCAATATGCTCAATATGTGTTGGTTCCATAAGTATTTTGGATAAGAGTGAAAATCAAGGCAAAATTAGTGTTAATAATGATATATTAATAGAGATAAATGTCATATTTCTATGTTTTTTTTTGAGAATAAGAGCCTGTTCCTGGAATATTAAAAAAGTCTGCACACTACAGAACATACCAGATTTCATAATAGGGTATCACTTACAGCTAAACAAGTGTTTAACTTATGGCCCGCAATTGTCTATGAGCGGCTAAGATTTACAATTTAACAGGATCAGAAGGGAAACTCCTCCAGTTTCTTTACTTCAAGCTCGCTTTCATCAGGTTTTTTGGCATCCTGGTGTATGGCATTACCATCAACAAATATAGCTTTATAGGGCTTGGTGGGACATGCATATTCGCAGGCCCCACATCCTATACATATCTCATTATTCACTTCCGGTATCACCAGGTTACCAATATAGGGCACCATATAAACTGCTTTTGTAGGGCAGTGCTCTGAACATGCCCCGCAATCTGTTCTCTCAGTCTCGACAATACAATTCTCCTTAATAAAAGTAACCTTGCCTATCTGTGTAAGCTTTTTAGCTTCAAGTTCCAGTGGCAACAGGGCACCCGTGGGGCATACCTCCAGACATCTTACACATTCAAAATTACAGAAACCCTTATGATAATCCATCCTGGGTTGCATAATACCGGCAATACCGTATTCACGCACAGAAGGAATAATAACATTATTTGGACATGCGCTCACACATAATGAACAGGCAGTGCAATAATCATTAAAATGGGCTAAGCTTATTCCACCGGGCGGACATACAGGATATGTACGGTCTTCAGGCACTGTAGATTCCTTCTCAGGCACAGGTGCATCCTGTGCTTTTGTAAGCGCCGGTATGGAAGCAAAAAAAGCAAGGAGTCCTGCCAGGAAGCCCCTTTTGGACTGATCCGGCTCATCTGTTGATTTAAGGGAGGATGCTTTTCCAAACCCGTATGATATAGCGTTATCCGGACAGACCGTCAAGCAGTTAAAACAGGTAACACACCTGCTCAGGTCCACATCTTCATGCATAAAATCGATACACGAAGCCTTGCAGTTAACAGCACACCTGCCACAATGGGTGCAACTATTATTATCAATCTTTATCCTTAAAAAAGAAATTCTTGATATAAAACCCAGGAAAGTACCCAGCGGACATACGGTATTGCAATACAGACGTCCTCTTGTAAATGACAGATAACTCACAAGCAGAAGCAAAACAACAGGAATAATATAAACCGCAAAAGGTATCTTGATATGATCAACCTTGAACAGCGTATAATTATCGAATGACGAAAGTACTGATGCTATAATATTATTCAGGGATACAAGCACAGGTTCAAGGAAATATGTGGAAAACCTGCCGTAAATACTGTAAGGGTCGAGCAGACCGATCAGAAAAACAGAACCTCCAAGCATAACTATCAGTGTCACAGCCAGGATAACGTGCCTCAATATTGTATGAGGCTTTTTATAGCCATAGCGACGAAACTTTCTTCTGAACCTTCCCCCTGCCCTGCTCATAATATCCTGGTAAATACCCAGGGGGCATATAACTGAACAATAGGAGCGACCTGTGAATACTGTCAGGGCAAGAACAATGATAAACCCTGATGCGGCCAGAACAGGAACATTCATAAAATCAAGTAAGGAAGGCACAAACTGAAGAAAAAGCGTGATATTAAACCAGCTATCAGGAATAAATTGTCTGAAATCTATAAATGACAGGGTAATAAATAAAAATATTATCAGGGCAAGTATTACTCTTATCCTGCGCAAAACAGATGATTTCATTTATAAAATTTACATTGCAATCCTGTGAATATTCAAATTCTCTATATCAATGCGGCCTACACCCATCTCATCTGCCAATGGAAGATAATCAATCTGGCCCACAGTCATATCCATCATTCGTGCAGCAGCTACATCAGCAGCCAGCATATCTGTTGATATTATCTGAGCTTTCATTTCTGCCACATCACTTACAGAAACCCCCTGTGGTCCGTTTCTCATCATCACCCTGTAACAATCCAGAACGTTTAGTGTCGGTTTCTTTTCGTGTGTTGCATAATCAGCTATGCACTGATGCAGATTATTCGAATGCCAGTAGCCCCTGTCCCATACATTGCCCATCAGATTTTTCATGGCCGCCGTCATTTTCGTGCTGGAATGATGTTTCAGAACAGGTACATTTATAAACACATCGGATTCAAGTATTAGCTCATGTACCTTGGTTTTCTTAAGTACTTTAGCTCCTGGTATATCCACCTCCTGGTAATACTTCTCCGTATCAGCAGGCACTATCCTGGCCCCGGCATCTTTTGCCGCTTTCTCAATCCCTGAGTTCTTATATGCTTTTACCCAGTTATGAGTGGTATGGTCAAAAACATACACCTTATCGGCACCAGCCCTCATACAATGCTCAATAATACGTTTAACAAGCAATGGGTTTGTATTTGCGGCTACCTCAGGTGCCCTGTCCCAGGCCATATTAGGCTTTATAACAACAGTCTGTCCTTTTTTTACAAAATTAGTGATACCTCCCAGTGCACTTATACCCTTGTCAAACATAGCTCCGGGCTCACCACCCATTATTGCAACCATATCATAAGCCTCCGGGGACGGTCCTGATGCCCAAAGCTTATTATACCCTCCAAGACTTAATGCCGCACCGGCTGCAATCCCGGCCCCGGCTGTCTTTATGAAAAAATCTCGTCGTTTCATATTCTGAATTTTTAAATTAACCAGGTTGAAAAACTCTACGCTATCAGATTACTACCCTGCTTCATTATAACACTGCACCTCTTAATAATGTTCCCGGGTGCTCATGTTCCCTAATCCGCTACAAATATTGAAATTAATTATATCATGGCAAAATAGCATTATTAAATATTAGTATTATTATGCTATATATTATCTTAGCGCTTGATTTCTAAAACAAATACCTATGAATACACTTTATTACGAATGCTTCTCAGGTATAAGCGGCGATATGAATCTGGGTGCCATGATTGATCTGGGCATTGACAAGGACTATCTTATCAGCGAGCTGGACAAACTGAAGCTTGAGGGCTGGGAAATGAGAGTTGAGAAGGACCAGCGTCATGGTATAACGGGCACCAAAGTAACAGTTGTACTGACCAAAGAAGAACATAAACACCGTCATTTATCTGATATAGAAAAAATCATACAGGACAGCAGCCTGGATTCAAGGGTTAAAACCGTTACATTGAACATTTTCAGAAAAGTGGCTGAAGCAGAATCAAAGGTACATGATATTCCAATAGATAAGGTGCATTTTCATGAGGTGGGTGCCCTTGACTCAATAATAGATATAACAGGCGCTGCCATATGCTATGTCAAACTCAACATAAGTGAAGTGATTGTATCCCCTGTTGAGGTAGGCAGTGGATTTGTAAAATGCGCCCACGGGCTTTTGCCGGTACCTGCCCCTGCTACAGCTGAAATATTAAAGGGTATACCACTGCACAGGGGAAAAGTGGATTTTGAAGCATGCACCCCTACAGGCGCTGCCATCGTAAGCGTCCTGGGCACAAGGTTTGAAAGCGAGGTGGATATAAAAATCCATAAGACAGGATACGGCATTGGACAGAGAAATAACCCTGTCCTGCCAAATTTACTGAGAGTATACCTTGGTGAGTCTGACGGTTCAGGTGCAGGCGGACACAGCTCATACCTGGTGGAATGTAATATTGATGATATGAATCCGGAGATGTATGAGAATATTATCAAGAGGCTATTTAAAGCGGGAGCTGCAGATGTTTTCCTTACCAATATCATAATGAAAAAATCGCGTCCGGGTATAAAGGTCAGCGTTATATGCCAGGCAGGCGATATTGAAGCTGTAAAAGATATATTATTCGAAGAGTCCACCACCCTTGGCTTACGGATCAACACCTTTGACAAGCATACCGTAAGCAGGCAGATGAGCAAGATCAACACGGTTTACGGTCCGGTAACCGTTAAATATGCATACCATAATAATAAGCTTATATCAGCAAAACCGGAAATTTCGGAATGTGTATTGATTGCTGAAAAGAACAAAATGGCACTGAAGGATGTATATAATAATATAATAGCTATCATACATGCCGGCAGATAATAAAATAGCGGAGATATACAACAATTTTACCAATGCTGATAATATTCTTGTTGCATTTTCAGGAGGTGTGGACAGCAGCTTCCTTCTTTATGCACTGAAGACATTCTCAGATGTAAATGTAGCGGCCGTAACAATCAAAACACCCTATATACCGCAATGGGAGGTTGATGAAGCAATCAGCTTCTGCAAATCACTGGATATAAATCATTCCATTATTCAGATGCCTTTGCATAAATCTGTAATTATGAACCCGGATGACAGGTGTTATCGTTGCAAATCGATATTGTTCAACAAGATAAAAGAATATGCCGGGTCCCATGGCTATAATATTATAGCAGACGGAAGCAATGCAGATGACAGCAAGGATTACAGGCCGGGCATGAAAGCACTTAAAGAACTGGATATCAGGAGCCCCCTGCTTGAAGCCGGATTCACCAAGGATATGATAAGGAAGCATCTTAAGGATTTTGGGCTGGAAATATGGAACAAACCCGCTTATGCCTGCCTTCTGACACGCATACCTTATAATACAGAAATCGATATGAGGGATCTTAATATAATTGAAGAGTCTGAGAGATACCTTCATAAGCTTGGATTTCCGGGCACCCGTGTACGTTTGCATGGTAAAATTGCACGTATCGAGACAAACAGCCGGTACTTTGAGAAAATGATAGAAGCCGGGACAAGAAATAAGATTATTCATGTATTTAAAGCTGCAGGTATTAAATTTATAAGCCTTGATCTTGAAGGTTACCGTATGGGCAGCTTAAATCCAAAAACACCAGATAATGAACAGGAAAGCTCTTAATAAAATACTAAAAGAACTGGCCGGGGGAAAAATCAGTATTGAAGAAGCCACTGAGCAATTAAAATACTTTCCCTACAGTGATCTTGGCTTTGCCCGTATTGACCATCACCGTGAAATAAGGACAGGATACCCGGAGATAGTTTATTGTGAAGGAAAGACCAGTGAACAGGTCAGGGAAATATTCAGGCATGTTTCAGCTACGGGACAGAATATTGTTGGCACCAGGGCCAGCAGTGAAAATTATGATGCCGTAAAGTCAATAGCCCCTGAGGCCGTCTGGCATAAGGAGGCGCCCATTTGTTTTCTAATCTTGGACTGTGGGGTAATCCTAAACCGTTTACCT
>CAZGUR010000038.1:0-2545 GCA_964529295.1 uncultured Rikenellaceae bacterium
GCATTGATGCAATGACTCCCAGTCCGGCGAAACGGGGTATATCTTCCTGTATCAGTATCTGGGCATGTTCACTCCTGTGTCTGCTGTCGCGCTCACCATTCACTTCCTGTGCTTTCTCATAAGCATTGAGTATCCAGTTATTAGCCTTTGTGCCTATGGCATGTATACCCACCTGGAACCCGGCAGCATCCGCAGCCAGCACCTTTTCTTCCAGCTCTTCATATGTCATCTGCGGCAGTCCTGTCTTATCCGGTTCATCGCTGAAGGGCTCAAACATCAGGGCCGTACCCGATCCCAGTGTTCCGTCAATAAATCCTTTCAGGTATCCAAACCTGATCCAGTTATTTTCAGCGGGGTACTTTTCGCGCTGTATCTTAAGGCCAGCCAGCTTCTGCTCATCGGCAGTCAGCACAGCCCCTATATCTATCCTGCTGGTTAGCTCACCTTCTTTTTCAAGTCTCTCGTACATATCCCAGTTGGCACCTCCGGGCATCTGTATACTGGTAATACCCAGTCTCCTTGCTTTTTCCATGGCCATAAGATATCCCTTCCATTCACGCTCTGACTTCTCTTCCTCAGATATTTCAACCTTTGCCGCCCCATAACTGAGAAGTCTTTTTGCCGACTCCTTAAATATACCTGTAGGTTCGCCTGTCTGCGGATCGCGCTGTATCTCGCCGCCAAAAGGATCAGGCGTATCTTTTGTTATACCTGAATTCTTAATAACGTAACTATTTACCAGTACGGAATGCCCGTCTGCCCTGCTCAGAACAACAGGGTTATCAGGAGCCACCTCATCAATAAGCTCTTTTGTGGGCCATTCACCGGTAACAAACATCTCATGTTCCCAGTGTCCGCCCCTTACAAGCTGTCCGGGCTTTGAATTCTGCACCTGCTCTTTTACTTTCTCTGTTATCACCGAGGGATCGCTTATATATCTAAGCTCTACATAATCGGGGTCTACCGGGCCAAAATGAGCATGAGCATCATTGAATCCGGGTATAACAAGTCTTCCTTCAGCATCTATCACTTCAGTTGTCAATTCATCTATATATTTTTCAATCCTGGATGAACTACCCACAAACACTATCCTTTCACCTATTACGGCAAGGGCTTCGGCGCGGGGATTATCTTTATCAATAGTCACCACCTTGCCGTTAAGAATGACAAGATCAGCCTTTTCTGCAGGGTTACAGCCATAAAGGACAGCCAGAAAGAAAAAAGATATTAGCAGTATTGTAGTTCTCATGAGTTGTGATTTTTAGATTAAATTACAGAACAATATTATATATTTTTATTCAAACTATACATGCTTAAGAATACATTGGCTGGCTGCAGGCAGCCGGCAATCATATATCCGCCCGGTACAGGCTGTCGATAAAGCTTCCTACATCCTTAATGGCCTGTCTCGATTCTTCCAGGAAGGGATGGAAGTTCATAAATGCATGTATCATGCCTTTATATTCGCGATACACCACATCCACGCCTTCATTCTTCATCTTCATTGCATATTCCCTGCCCTCATCCCTCAGGGGATCACATTCTGCTGTAATAACCATGGCCGGAGGCATAGGGCCGTCAAACCCAGCTGTAAGAGGTGAAACATAAGGATGGGTCACAGATACTGTATCTGGCAGATAATTATTCTTACATCTTCGCAAATAATCCTCACTGATAAGATAGGTCCTGTTATCTGTCAGAAAATACTCTCTTGACGGATATAATGTTTCCTCAAAGGTAGTGACTCCGCAGATAATTATCTGGGCACTGATATCCGGACCGCAACTGTCTCTGCTCATTAATGGCATAACAGCTGCAAGGTTTCCCCCTGCGCTTTCACCCATCACCATTATTTTTTGCGGATCACCTCCATAATCCTCTATATGCTCAGATACCCATTCAAGTGCATTATAACTATCCGATAATGCAGCGGGAAATGGGTGTTCGGGTGCCAGCCTGTAATCAACCGAAACCAGCACCGTAGCGGTCTCTTTTGCAATCTTACGGCAATAGCGGTCAAAAACTTCAATTGAACCCCATACAAAACCACCACCGTGGTAAAAAACCAGTACCGGCAAATTCTCCCTTTGTTTTGCCGGAACATCACAATATATTCTTACCGGTATATTATGTGTTGGTGTTGCCACCTCTTTATCTGCAATAAACCTGTTCCGGGGTTTAACAACTTCCAGGTATTTCTTTTTTGACCGGTATACGGAATCCGGATTTACAGAAAAATTCTCAACATATTTTGTTATCAGCTTACACCGTTCCGATATTTCAGTACCGGGCTCCGGTGTCTGACAGCTGTTTCTTATCTCAGAGGGCTTATAGCCGCTTATAATACACATTATATCGGTACATGACTGAAGACAGATACTCAGAATCACTGCAGTAAATAGTAATATCCTGTATTGCATTATCCTTTAATTTTCAGGGTCAGTACAAATTACATATTTTATCATTCAATTACAAATTCATGTAAAGCATGCGTCAAAAAACACCTCATAATACAAAGGCTGTTCCTATATCTATCTTTAGCAAG
>CAZGUR010000038.1:2555-17510 GCA_964529295.1 uncultured Rikenellaceae bacterium
TTTTAAAAGTCATTATTTAGTACTGTAGCACCTTTTTCAGCAATTGATTTGATATTTTTGCAAAAACTTAAGTAATGAGGATAGATATAATAAGTGTTTTGCCGGAATTAATAGAAAGCCCGCTGAACCACTCAATAGTAAAGAGGGCAAGGGAAAAAAGCCTGGCTACTGTAAATATCATTAACCTGAGAGATTATGCCGATGATAATTACAAGTCGGTGGATGATTATCCCTTTGGAGGCGGATCCGGTATGGTTATGACCATAGAGCCTATATACAAGGCTATAATGAAGCTGAAATCAGAACGTGAGTATGATGAAATAATTTACACCTGTCCGGACGGCCAGCTCTTTAACCAGAAAACGGCCAATGAATTATCACTGAAGGAGAACATTATCATACTTGCAGGCCATTATAAAGGTGTTGACCAGAGGGTAAGGGATCACCTTATCACCAGGGAGCTTTCTGTTGGTGATTTTGTGCTTTCGGGTGGAGAGATGCCTGCTGCAATGATAAGCGATGCCATTATAAGGCTTATTCCCGGGGTTATATCAGATGAACAATCGGCCCTGCTGGACTCCTTCCAGGACGGTTTGCTTGCACCTCCCGTATATACCAGGCCTGCTGATTTTATGGGATGGAAGGTGCCTGAGATATTGCGATCGGGAAACAAGGCCGGAATTGACAGCTGGAGACACGAAAAATCTATTGAAAGAACACAAAAACTAAGACCAGGCCTGCTGGATGATTTATAAACATTTTAGGCAATTATTTAGGAAAATCAAGCTGATTTTAGTATGATTGCAGTAAGTGTCAAATTAAAAATACTAATTAAATAATATAAAATGAACACACAGGATTATATTAAAAGAGAGGAAAAATACGGAGCGCATAATTACCATCCACTGCCGGTTGTGCTTAAAAAAGGCGAAGGACCCTTTGTATGGGATACCGAAGATAATAAATACTATGATTTTCTTTCTGCTTATTCAGCCATTAACCAGGGTCATTGCCACCCGGAAATAATTAAGGCCCTTACTGATCAGTCAAATACCCTGACCCTTACATCCAGGGCATTTTATAATGATGTTCTGGGTAAATATGAGGAGTATATCACCAATTTCTTTGGCTACGACAAGGTTCTGCCGATGAATACCGGTGCCGAAGCCGATGAAACAGCCCTGAAGCTATGCCGCAAATGGGCATATCAGAAGAAGGGCATCGAAGAGAACAAGGCAAAGATAATTGTATGTGAAAACAATTTTCACGGGCGTACCATCACCATAGTTTCGCTTTCAACCGACCCGGTTGCAAGAAAAGATTATGGTCCGTACACCCCCGGTTTTGAGATTATACCCTATAATGATCTGGGTGCCCTTGAAAAGGCACTTCAAGATCCAAATGTTGCAGGATTCCTTGTGGAGCCCATACAGGGAGAAGCAGGTGTTTATGTTCCTGATGAGGGATACCTCAGCAAGGCCTACGACCTGTGTAAAAAGAAAAATGTTCTTTTTATAGCAGACGAGGTACAGACAGGTATTGCACGTACAGGCAAGCTCCTTGCCTGCGATCATGAAAACGTAAAACCCGATATACTGATCCTGGGCAAAGCACTTTCGGGCGGTGTTTATCCTGTATCAGCGGTACTTGCCAATGATGACATTATGCTTGTTATCAAGCCTGGTGAGCATGGTTCAACATTCGGTGGCAACCCGGTAGCCGGCAAAGTGGCCATGGCTGCGCTTGAGGTAGTCAGAAAAGAGAAACTGGCTGAAAAGGCCGAGCACCTTGGTGAGATATTCAGGGAAGAATTCAGGAGTATAGACTCAGAGATGATAGCCCTGGTTCGTGGCAAAGGATTGCTTAATGCTGTGGTAATCAGGCCAAAAGGAAATAAAACAGCATGGGATGTCTGCGTTGCCATGAAAGACAACGGTGTTATAGCCAAACCCACACACGGAGATATAATAAGGTTTGCACCACCCCTGATTATTTCCGAAGACCAGCTCAGGGAGGCGATGAACCTTATAAAGGATACATTCAAACAGTTTGAATAGTATACTGATAAGCAAGCATGAGCATGTAAGTCCGGATGCACAGGCAACAATTTGCATCCGGGCTTTTCATTTACAGAAACCTTATTATTTTTGTCAAAAAAATATACATGATTAATATAGTAAAACTCATTTTATTTACTGCAGCCATTATACTGTCTTCCTGCAAGTCAGTACATATAGATAATCCGGAGATAACAATACCCGAGCTGCAGGAACATATTAATTACCTGGCCTCAGACGAACTGGAAGGAAGGCTTCCCGGGACAGAAGGTGATAATAAAAGTGCCGGATACATAAGGGATATGCTGAGGTCTTTTGGCCTCTCCCCTGCCGTTGACAATGGTTTACAGGAATTCAGCATAACGGCCAGTATTGAGGCAGGAGAAGCTAACAGCCTGCATATTGACGGCAACCCGGTATCCGGTGATCAGTTTACACCCATGGCTTTCAGTGAAAGCATGGGTTTCACAGGCAGTGTGGTCTTTGCAGGCTATGGATTCAGCATTATGGCTGACAGCCTTGAATGGAATGACTATTCCGGAATCTTTGCTGAAGATAAATGGATAATGATATTGAGAGGGGACCCCGAGATCGATAATCCCTCAAGTATGTTTGCACAGCTCAGTGCTGACAGGGATAAGGTTATGCTGGCCAGAGATAATGGTGCAGGCGGTGTATTGATGGTTTCGGGTAAAAATTTCGATGCTTCTGATGAGTTTGAATCATTCACCAGGGGTGAATACTCAACCGGCATCCCTGTATTAAGGATAAAAAGGGAGGTGGCAAACAGGATACTTGAGGAGGAAGGAAAAACCATCACTGAGCTGGAGCAGGAGCTTGCTGAAACATATGAGCCTGTCAGTTTTGAAATACACTGCCGTATCGAAGGAACAGCTGATTTAAATGAACAAAAGGTCACCACTCATAATGTCGTGATGACACTGCCCGGTAAGGATCCGGTACTTAAAGACGAATACATTATTATAGGAGGTCATTTTGATCACCTGGGTATGGGCGGACCAGGTACATCAAGCCGGGCTGTGGACACTACGGGAATACATTACGGTGCTGATGACAATGCTTCCGGCATTGCCGCAATGATTGAAATAGCCGAGCGGTTTGCGGCAAGGGACGATAATAAGCGCTCCATAATATTTGCAGGTTTTGCAGCAGAAGAAATGGGGCTGCTGGGCTCCAAATACCTTGCCACCCACATGCCTGTGGAAGCAGAAATGATCAATGCAATGATCAATCTTGATATGATTGGCCGCCTGAAAGAAAATAAACTCCTGCAGATATCCGGTGTGGGCACAGCAGAGGAGTTGGAGAATATTATCACCCGGTATAACGATACAACTCTACTGAAACTGGCACTTTCACAGGAAGGTTACGGACCATCTGATCACAGTTCGTTTTACGGTATAGACATTCCGGTATTATCCTTTACTACAGGCGCTCATCTGGACTACCATACCCCTTATGACAGTCCGGATAAAATCAAATATGAAGGTCTTGCAGATATTTCATCTCTGGTATATGATATAAGTAAAGAGCTTGCAAATAATGAGAAGCTTGCGTTTAAGGAGTCAGGACCTAAAACACCCGCTAACAGGGCTATGAGGAGAAACGGTGTTACACTGGGTATAATGCCTGACTTTGCAGGTAATGTAAAAAATGGCTTAAGGGCTGATTTTGTCACACCCGGTCGACCGGCTGACCTCGGAGGTATGGAGAAGGGTGATATAATAATAGCCATTAACGGAAAGGATATCAATAATATTGAAGATTATATGTACAGGTTGTCACAACTGCAGCATGGAGAAAACATACAGTTAGAGGTTCTGAGAGATGGCAAAAGAGAGTTATTATTAATAGCCCTGTAATATTTTTAAAAGATAAAAAAGCATAAACTCGGAAAAGAGTTCTTATGTTTATAATAATAAATTGAATATTTAAACTGATGAAATCAACATTATACTGGGTACTGGCAATTATTATCACTCTTTCCGCAGCCTATTATCAGCGTAAGACTGGTCCTACCTACCCAAAACAATTTGAGCTGACTGCAAACGGCACCGGATATGAGCTCAGCTTAACCCGCAGCATGGAGATCTCAGACCGGCATTATATAAAGCTGGGTATTGAAGATTCAACAGTCCGTGCAAGGCTTTATTACAAACGTTTAGGGGTCAATGAACCTTACAAACCCGTTGAGTTTACCTATGAAGAACATCCCGTAAACTCGTTTGTTATGAACAGGATATTCAATATGTCAGAGGAAAAAGGGCTTTATGCCGACATCCCGGCACAGCCGCCTGCCGGGAAGGTTGAATATTATTTTGAGCTTACTGATAATAACGGCAAGAGTACCTACTTTTCTAATAATCCCATTATAATCAGGTTTAAGGGTGCCGTGCCATCAAAAATATTAACACCACATATCCTGTTTATGTTTATTGCAATGATGATGTCCACCCTGGCCGGATTAATGGCTGTCGGGAAACATAAATCATACCGAAAATGGGGTATATGGACCTTTGTTTTTCTTCTAATCGGGGGTATGATACTTGGCCCCATGGTTCAGTACCATGCTTTCGGGGAAGCCTGGGCAGGGATACCCCTGGGATGGGACCTGACCGATAATAAAACACTGATAGCCGTTATATTCTGGGCAATAGCAGTTTTTGGCAACAGAAAAACGAAACGGCCCGGATTGACCATACTGGCTTCTGTTGTTTTATTACTTGTTTACTCAATTCCACACAGCATGTTTGGTTCTGAACTGGATTATGAGAGCGGTAAAGTAATACAAGGTATTATTTTACCTTATATATTTTGAGTTTTTCATTTGATTTTGCATAACTTCATGCAGCACCTGCATTATTGTTCCGTCATTGTACTGAAAACAAAATATCAGTGGGTGCAGCAATACATATTGAAGAATTAAGCCAATTGCATATGGGAAATGTAGAGGCGGCATTCCGCAACATACACCAGGACCTCATCGACGGATGTAAAAACGGCGATCAGAAAGCACAGTTCCAGATTTATAAACTGTACTATAAGGCCATGTTCAATACGAGTCTGAGAATTGTGTGTGACACCATGGAAGCTGAAGATATCATGCAGGAAGCGTTCCTTTCAGCGTTTGAAAAGATAAACACTTATTCCGGAACTGTGAGCTTCGGGGCATGGCTGAAGAAAATAGTGATTAACCGCTCACTTGACGCAGTGAGCAGGAAGAAAGCGATCTTTGAAGATATTGACACACACTATGAATTGCAGGAAGAGTCTGATGATACAGATGGTTCAGAACCAGACCTGGAGGACAGGATAAACGAGGTAAAATCAGCCATCAATAATCTGCCGGACGGGTACCGGATAATATTATCGCTTTACCTGCTGGAAGGATATGATCATGATGAGATTGGTGAGATAATGGATATCTCAAGCAGTACATCCAGGTCTCAGCTGTCAAGGGCAAAACAAAAATTAGTTAGTGAGTTGCGTAATGGAAACGGAAGCGAATAAAGGGAAATAAAAAACAGGTAAATATGTCAGGTATGAAAGATATAGAAAAAATAATCAGGGAAAACAGCGGTTTCTTCAATGATGAAGAACCGTTTGAGGGCCACTTTGAGCGTTTCTCCGCTAAACTGGAGGCACGCCAGGCTGTAAGGCCCGGGCGGATAAGCATTATGCCCCACCTGCTTAAGGCAGCAGTAGTGGCAATACTGGTTACCCTCTCTTCATTATGGACCTGGGAACATGTGTTAAGTCCGGATGCCAATAAGATGGCACTGGGTGATTTATCTCCTGAGTATAATGAGGTGGAGCAATACTATGTTCAGCAGGTCAGCCTAATGGAAAATGAGATTGAGAATATATGGATCAATAATGATCCTGAAGAAAAAGAAATGCTCCTCCAGGAACTTGACGAGATGGATAAGATGTATGAGGACTTGCAGAAAGACCTTAAAGCAAACCCAAATGACGACAGGGTGATAAATGCCATGATTGAGCACTACCAGAGGAAAGTGGACATAATGAACTATGTACTTTCCCAGCTAAGAGAGATACAAAAGGATAACGAGAATCAAATAAACAAGGAAAATTATGAAACGGTCAGGTTGTAAATCAGTAATTAGCCTGTTATTTATTCAGTTTATTCTTATTCTGACGGTATCAGTTTATGCGACTGATGTGGATAAAACCATCACCAGGGAATTTGATGCCAGTGGAATAGAATTGCTCATTATAAATAACCGGTATGGAGATGTGGAAATAGTCAGTTCCGGCAATAATAAGATAAATATTATTGTGGACATACAATTATCCCATCCCAATGATTCAAGGGCTGAAAGGCTTTTAGAAATGATAAATGTTCTTTTCAGCGAAAATGATAACACCATTGAAGCCAGGACCGACATTGACAGACAGTTTAAATTGAATGGCATTGGTCCTAGTCGATCATTCTCTATTGATTATCGTGTTGAGATGCCCGAAAGCATGAATCTCAAGCTCTCCAACAGGTATGGCAATGTAAATGCAGATGAGCTGTCAGGCCATGTTGATATCAGGATCAAATACGGATCGCTGTTTATAAAGAAACTGTCCAGGGGCAACAAGGATCCTCTTAATTCCGTAAGCGCTGAGTATTTGCGTGTTGGCGATATAGCCGATGCAGGATGGCTCGAGCTTAATATGAGGCATGTAACCAAATTCAATATCGCCAGTGCCCAGGCCCTTCTGATCAACTCACGCTATTCCATCAATAACACTATTGATCTGGTAAGCTCGGTTGTTATGGACAGCCAATATGATAAGTTTGAAATAGGCCAGGTTAATAATGTCGTGGCCGAATCGGCGTACACAAGCTATAAAATCGCTAATCTCTCAAACAAAGTCAATATTAAAACAAAATACGGATCAATAGATCTGGACTATGTCAAACCCGGTTTTGAGCAGATGAAGTTCGATGTGGAATACACACCGTTAAGGATCAGGATTGATGAGTCCGCTTCCTATGCACTTACTGCAGACACAAAATTCACCGGATTATCATTAAACATGGATAAAGCTGAAATCCGTCAGCGTATAGAAGACAACAACTCAAAGTATATAGAAGCTGTTTTCGGTGATGCAGACACTAAATCAGAGATTATTCTAAATGCAAAGCACGGATCGATAAAAATAAACGAGAGGTAAAAAAACAACATCTGCTTATCTGCCGGGGGATAAAACCTTTTCCATGGATGCCGGAAACGGTCTCCCTGATTACTGCCAGAAAATTACAGGATAAACAAGGACTGTCCCGATGGATTGAGGCAGTCCTTGTTTCAGAATTTAACCCCAATTACAAGCACATCATCCACCTGTTCAATATCTCCCTTCCATTTATCAAACACCTTCTCAAGTGTTTCCTTTTGCTCAGTCACAGGTTTATCATGCAGCTTTAACAGCAGTTCCCTGAAGGCACGGTACTTGAATTTTTTTCCCTGCGGTCCCCCAAACTGGTCCGCAAAACCATCAGAGAACAGGTAAATAATATCCCCTCTCCGCGGTTCAATACGGTGATTTGTAAAGGGCCTATCAATGGAGCGGTGTATACCTATGGGCATCTTATCGGCATCGAATTTAATAAGCTTATTGTTACGCAAAAGATAGAGAGGATTATTGGCGCCGGCAAAATCAAGCACATTATCCTTTTCATTATACAGACAGAGTGCTATATCCATCCCGTCCTGTGTTTCTCCTTCTTCCCCTCTCTGCTTCAGTGAGCGTATAACCTCTTTCCTCAAATGGTCCAGAATATCACCGGCACTGGTAAAGCTGCGTGAATTGAAAATATCATTAAGGTAATCATTTCCCAGCATACTCATAAATGCACCAGGCACTCCATGGCCCGTACAGTCGGCCGCGGCAAAACATTTCATACCATCTCTTTCCTGTCCCCAATAAAAATCGCCGCTCACAATATCCTTTGGTTTAAACAGTATAAAATTCTCCATATTCCAGCGGTCCAGGAAATTAAGCGGGGGCAGCACAGCATTCTGTATCCTGCTGGCATATTCTATGCTGTCAGTTATTGACCTGTTTTTATCCTCAATAATATCTTTCTGCACCGTTATCTCATTTTTCTGTTCCGAAAGAATGGTATTTTTCCTTCTTGTTGAAATAAGTCCTGCCAGCACAAGCACAGCAATTATTCCCAGCAGCACTACCATCCATATGGCACGCTTGCGGGCCTCATATTCCTTCTCAATTTCAAGTTGCTGCTGTCTTATCTCGCTTTCCTGCAGCTGGTTTTTTCTAAGCAGCTCCTTTTCCTCATTCTCTTTCCTGATAAGTTCAAGCCTCTGAATAGCCTTCTCCTGTTCCAGATTTTGTATCTCCTGCTGCTGCAGTTCCCTGTTATACCTCTCCCTTGCCAGGATAATAGATTGTTCCAGTCTGTCCCTCTCCGATCTCTCCAGCTCACGTTCTCTCTCAATAAGCTGCATTTCATTTTCCCTTTTCTCATTTTCAACCCTCAGCTTCTCAATCATCACATCTTTAAGCTCCTCATCAGCCAGGCTAAGCAATAGTTGCTGTTCAAGGCTCTCAAGGTCGTCGCGAAGTCTTTCCTGAGACTGTTCCGCCAGTCTTTCCTCCAGTAATAATGAATCACGCAGCGAAAGATATCTCTCATAATATTCAAGGGCCCGTACAAAATCATTGCCTTCCTCAAGCACTTCCGAATAGGTAAGGTAGCAATCCTGCAGCACCCTGTAATCTTCTGATAATTGTGCAGTCCCGATGGCAGCATTGCAATAGTAATCAGCATGATAATAATCGCCTTCCTCCTTATTGAGCACTGCCATTATATGTTCCAGCCTTGCAAGTCCGCTTTTGTCATCTGAATGCCGCGCTGCTGCCAGGGCTTTCTCAAAATATACGGCTGTCATATCATCGTTCCCAATATTCTGATAGCATATAGCTATGCCCTTATATGCCTCATGTGCACTCTCTTGCAATCCTTCCATCAGCTCAGATGATATGAGATAATAATCTATTGCCCTGCTATAGTTCCTTTCAGAAAAGTAAGTGAGTGCCAGTGAATTATACGCATCAGACAGACTTTTCTCCCTGCCCTGCTCCTCAAGCATATCTATAAGCTTTTCCAGTTCCTCCCTGGCTTTATTATAGTTTTCAGCGCCCATATGACAGGCCGTGAGCCCGAAAAGGGCATTAAGCAGGTTAGCACTGTCTCCAGCGCTCAGTGTCAATTCTTCCAATCTGCCAAACCACTGAACAGCTGTATCATACATCTTATCCCTGAAAAAGGAAAGTGCAATATTACTGGCAGTCATTATCCTCTCAGCAACTGAATCAGCAGCATATAAATCATACTCCTTAACATAATATTCAGCGGCTTTATTATAAACCCTGAACTTATAATATCTCGATGCAATATCTGAATACACTGAAGCAAGCCTGGCATCCATTCCAATAGAGGAATATTTACCTGCTGCCTTGAGGTAATACCTTAATGCCAGTTCCCATTCATCATAAATATTATATATCTCTCCAAGCATGCTGTATGAATGGGCTTCAATTACCTCAAACCCTGATTCTATTGATGTTTCCAGTATTTCATCAATTACAGCCAGTGCGCTGTCATACTTCTGCTCCACCTTCATTTGCCCTGCCAGCAGGAGCATTTTCGCAGCTTTAAGGGAATCCCCCGATTCAGTACTTAAAAATTTATTTTCTGCCACGCCTTCTGACTCTGTGCAGGCTGCCATAACTGTCGCATCCGGATGGCAATGCAAGAAGAAAGCAAATAGCAGGGGCAATATTTTTACTATTCTTGTCAGTTCCATGCGTAACTAATTCCAAACCTGATATTCCTGCCAAGCTGTGGATTATAGGGCAAGCCATAATTTTTACTCATACCTATACCCCCGTACTTCTCATCAAACAGGTTATTTATTTTAATAAACATACTCAGACTGTTACTGAAGCTGTACCTGGCCAGCACATCCATTGTATAATAACCATCAGCCTCACTGAATATTTCTTCATAAAGATCCTCGAAAGGGATTATAACCCTTAACCAGTTGCTCTCCCATATACCTGATATGCCAAGGTAAAGGTTTTTTACCGGTACCATTGATACATGCAGCTGCCCGAAATGCTGAGGAGTGAGAGTGAAGTCAGACAGAAAATCGCCCGCAAGCTGGAAAATATCAGGGAAAGACTCACTGGACTTGGCAAAGGTCAGGCTCAGTTCTGCATCCAGTTCTATCGATTCAATTATATCTGTCCACCCAAGCGTTGCCTGCAGACCATACAGCCGCGCAATGGAGTTCTCTATATTAGCCTTTACACTAATGCTTGATGTATCCGTCTCTTCCACTGCAAGGGGCAGGTTAAACTCGCTAAGGGGAACATTTTTATCATATATCAGGTTCTTGATTTCATTATAGTAGACCGACATATCAAACCTGTATTTCCTGCTGACCTTTCTAATAAGTCCAAGTTCAACCGACATATATTTCTCAGGCAGCAATCCGGGGTTTGGTGCCTTAATGTATTCAATGCTGTCATGCAATGATCCTGTCCTGAAAGCAAGTGACTGCCAGGCCATGGACGAAGGGGGGGCTTTAAAGGCAAAGCCCAGGGAAGCGCGGAAGCTTGTTTTGTTATTTGCAATATACATAGCTGCTATACGCGGACTCAGACTGCTTTTATAAATTGAATTATTATCATACCTGAGACCTCCCATCAGCCTGAACTTGTTTAGCGAATAATAAGCCTGTGCAAAGACAGAAAGGTTATAGAATGTGAGGGGGTTAAAACCGAAATTACCCGAAAGTGTATCTGTCAGTTTAATCTTTTGACTGAAAGAAGGGTAATCCTTAGGGTCAAAAGGGGTATCAAGATAATTTGTTTGCGGCAGATTGCCTGAAAACTGGTATGACAATCCACCCACAAGCTCCAGTCTGTCAGATGGGACCAGGGTGATTATCTCCTCAAATAAAATATCATCACTGGCGGAGTACCTGTAGAATTTATCCGAGTAATCAATAAATGTGAGTGACTGGCTTGAACTGTTATCCATGCGGTAATTAAGGATGGAAAAGTTTGTTGTCGTAATAAATCCGGGAAGCCACTCCCTGTTATGGCTGAGTGTGGTCCTGCTGATATTCTCTCCCCAGTAAGCCTGAGGATTATTATATTTAAAAAGGTAAGCCGTCAGTCCAAGTGAACTATGGCTTCTGCGGTACATATTTGAAAAGGAAAGTGAAAAATCCCTGAACCTGAGATCGAGTCCCAGCATATTGCTTTCGGAAGGCAGTTCTTCCAGCTGCGGTATAAGAAGGTCCCCTTTATAATTCACGGGATAATATTGCTTAATAAAATCCTCAGGGTCAATACCGTTTTGAAGTAGCAGGGTATGATCAATCTCCAGGGGCTCATACTCATTGCCTGCAAGATCAAAAACCTTTTCCTGGTTCTGGAGGTAGTGCAAAGGATTATATACATACTCATAAGCAGATTTGATATTCATATCATTAAAACCTGTCTTGCCACCGTAAAAGCTATATTGCAAGATGTTTTTATTTCGTCCTGCCTTACCTCCCACCATAAAGTTAAAACTCATAAAATCATTCTGTCCCAATGATATATCACCCGAGGCAAATGTCCCTTTTTCCGCTTCCCTTGTAATAATGTTGATTACACCGGAGACTGCATCTGCCCCATATATGGCAGCTGAGGGACCGTATATTACTTCTATACGCTCTGCCTGTCTGACAGGCAGCTGCGACAATACAGGCATGCCATTAACCACTGAGGGCTTAACCGGCATACCATTAACAAGCACCTTTGTATACATATTCCCCGTTAATCCCCTGAGCTGGAATATTTCGCCCAGCTCGCCGGAACCCGGTCTTGATACCCTTATTCCCGGCAGCCGTTTGAGCACATCAGTCAGTGAAGTGTACTGGTTCTGCTGTATCTCTTTACGGCTAACTGTGTAAATGGTCACGGGCAACTCATCGGGATTCTTACTGCTGCGGCTTGCTGACACCACATTTATATCTATAGTATCGTCCGGCAGGTACAGGTCGCCTGTTCCCAGGCTATGGTCCTGAAGGGATAAAAGAAGCAGGCTGTCGGGCTGGGAAAACAAACCGACCGGACATAGTGCAACAAGGGATAATAATATGATAAAACTCCTGACCATAACCTTAATAACTTTCTAAAATTAATAAATATTTCAATGAATGATAAAAAGTATGCAGAACCGCGGATGATAATTTATATATTTAGGCACAAAAAATAGTGTTATTTATTAACTGAACATAGAAATTTTGGAAGTATTGCTTTTTCCGGACAGTCATGATCGAAAGTCACAATAGGTGAACTTAAGGAACAATTTCCTGTCCTGTGAAAAAGATTTGCATATTTCCTAAAAAAATCAGACCTATGAAAAATATAATCCTTAAAACCTTATTCCTTCTCCTCTCTGTCACCCTCCTGTTTTCATGCAAAGATAATGAGACTGCTCAGGAAACAGATACGACAAAAAAAGACTGGGCCCTGGTAATACATGGCGGGGCCGGAGTTATTACACGCGACCTTATGACCCCTGAACGCGACAGTGCCTACCGTGCGGTTCTTAACCAGGCGCTGGAGGAAGGCAGGGGCATACTGTCTGCCGGTGGCACCGCCCTGGATGCCGTGGAAAAAACCATACAGGTGATGGAGCGTTCACCTCTTTTTAATGCAGGAAAAGGATCTGTTTTCACCAGTGAGGGGAAGAATGAGATGGATGCTGCTGTCATGGATGGATCCAACCTTAACGCAGGCTGTGTGGCCGGGCTTACTGATATCAAAAGTCCTGTCAGCGCTGCCAGGACCGTAATGGAAAAATCCGTACATGTGATGCTGGCCGGTGAAGGGGCATCGCAGTTTGCTGTTGAGCAGGGACTGGAACAGGTTGACCCCTCATATTTCTACACTGATCACCGTTACAGGCAGCTCACAGAGGCTATAAGCAAGGAAAAAAACGGCACTGTCGGGTGTTGCGCCCTAGATATGGATGGCAACCTGGCTGCCGGCACCTCAACGGGTGGCATGACCAATAAGAAATATAATCGCATAGGCGATGTTCCAATAATCGGTGCCGGCACATATGCAAATAATGCCACATGCGCAGTATCTGCCACGGGACATGGAGAATATTTCATACGCTGGACAGTGGCACATGATATCTCTGCTCTTATGGAATATGCCGGTATGACCCTCGGAGAAGCTGCAACACATGTGGTCAAAGACAAGCTTGTTAAGGCCGGGGGGACCGGCGGAGTTATCTCTGTAGACAGATACGGCAATATTGCTATGCCTTTCAATACGGAGGGTATGTTCAGGGGTTTTGCCGATTCTGAGGGCAGCACAGGAGTTTTTATTTATGATGATGAATAGGAGCCGCCAGATATCCGTCCGATAAATGGTTATCAGCGACTTGCCAACCTTTAGATGCTGGAAAAAACAGGGCCCTAAGGGTCAGATATCCATCTCAACGATGGTTATCCCCGATCCTCCTGCTTCAATATGAGCATCGTAAAAATTCTTAACCAGGTCAGCGCCTGAAAGGTAATCCCGTATAACATTTCTGAGGATACCATCACCTTTGCCATGCAGTATCCTTAAGGTGGGATACTGCACCATTATGGCCTCATCAATAAACTCCTGTATTGCATCAAGTGCTTCATCCGCTCTCATACCCCTTATATCCTTATCTGGACTGAACCCGGTGCGGCGCTTTGTGACATCCCAGTTAAGGTCGGCAGATGAAGATGTCTTCACCCTTGCCGATACTGCTTCCTTCTCAGACGCCCTCCTCACTTTAGGGTAGCTGACCCTGGTGATAATATTGCCAAAGGCGACAGACAGTTCTTTCTTATCAGCTGAAATAACTTCCCCCACTCTCTGGCTGCCTTCAATAACAACCTTATCACCCGCTTTCAGCGGTCCGGCCGGCCTAAGGGCTGACGCAGCTTTTTTCTTCTTTTCGACAGGAGGCTGCTTTACATGCTTTATCACCTTCCTTTGCTTTTCCCTGAGCTTCTCCATTTTTGCAGCTATACGCCTGTCTTCCTCTTCATCCTTCTTCCTGATACCCTCTTTAAGCTTATCAAGCTGCTTTCTTGATTCTTTTGTTCTCTCTTTTTCTGCCTGTGCCTCCCTTATTTCCTTAATTGTTTTCTCCACTGTCTTATTGGCATCCCTGAGGATGCTCTCTGCTTCCTCCCTGGCTCTGCTTATTATCTCCTTACGCTCGGACTTCAATCCTGATATCTCATTCTCATAACTGGCAACCAGCTCATCCAGCTTTTTGCTCTCCACACGGATATCCTGTCTTTTACGGTCCCAGTACCTCTTATCCCTAAGCACATCCTTAAGGTGGCGGTCAAAATTAATATGATCCTCCCCTGCCCTTTTGGATGCTATCTCCAGTATCTTTTCAGGCAAGCCAATCCGCCTTGCTATTTCAAAGGCAAAGGAGCTGCCCGGCTTACCGATATCAAGTTTAAAAAGCGGCTCCATCCTGTGATTATCGAACAGCATGGCCCCGTTCACAATACCTTCCGCTGAAGAGGCAAAATGCTTCAGATTGGTATAATGAGTGGTTATAAGCCCGTATACACCATTACTGTTCAGCTCTCCCAGGAGAGCCTCGGCAATGGCACCACCCAGCATGGGTTCGGTTCCGGTACCGAATTCATCAATAAGGACAAGGGTCTCTTCGTCGGCATTCCTGAGGAAATACTTCATATTCATAAGATGAGAGCTGTATGTGCTGAGGTCATTCTCAATGCTCTGCTCATCACCTATATTAATAAAC